>JANRMG010000139.1:0-12959 GCA_033761855.1 Candidatus Caenarcanales bacterium | reverse complement strand
AAGTTCTTTGTAACTCTTCAATCGTAGTTACCTTTATTATTTTGCCGTGCTCAGCGAGGGAGATTGCGCCAGTCTCTTCAGAAACTATTAAACATAAAGAGTGAGGATTACTTTCAGATATACCGAGTGCTGCTCTGTGTCTAGTTCCGTACTGCCAAGGATTAAGTTTGGGATTCTCTGTAATAGGAAGAATGACGGAAGCAGCTTGGATTCGTTTGTTGCGAATCAAAACTGCCCCGTCATGAAGAGGAGATTTAGGGTAGAAGATATTCAGGAGTAACTCAGTACTGACGACTGCATCCAGCTTGCGGCCGGAATTTATATACAATCTATCAGACCAAGTATTATCAAAGACAATGAGTGCACCTGTTTTGTTCCTGGAAAAAATTTCGGCTGCATCAACAATTTCTTTTACTAATTCTTTTATTGATTTTGGCTCATCGTCTTTGTTAGAAGTTTTTACCCAAGTAAGCATATTCAGCCAGCTCAAGCCGTCTTTGCCTAAATTAGTTAAAAACCTTCTAAGCTCGGGTGAAAATAAAACAACAATACCAACTACAATCGCGGGTAAAAACAATTCAAAGAGCCAGATAAAAATAATTAGACGAAAAAAATAGAAACAGGCAACAACAGGGATTAAAAGAACAATTCCATTGATTAACTTTTGGGCCGTGGTTCCTCTTGTTTTCCAGTAAATGGCAAAAATAATGTAGCCAATAATTAAAATTTGTAACAAAGAAACAATCACAGTGGGAAGACTCAGGTTAAAAAGGTTGCCTGAGAAAATATTCAGAATTATTTTTGGAATATTCCCTTCTGGATTCAATGTACTGCTTCCCTCCGCTTAGCTAAACGGCTGGGCAAAACATCATTTCTTAGTAAATCTTCTAAATTCTCTCTCTGTAAAATAATTTCCGCTTCGCCATTATGCACCAACACCATAGAAGGGCGAGGAACACGATTGTAATTAGAAGACATGGAATAGTTATAAGCACCTGTTCCGAAGACAGCCAGCAAGTCACCGCTTTCAGTCGAGGCTGGTAAATTTATGTCTTTAATTAAAACATCACCGGATTCACAGTATCTACCAGCAACTGTGTAAAGAGTATCAGGCTCTTGGTTTGCTTTATTTGCAATGCAAGCCGAGTACTTTGCTTGATAGGTGATTGGTCTGGGATTGTCGGCCATTCCGCCGTCAGTAGAAATATAATTTCTTACTCCGGGAACTTCCTTCTTGGCTCCAAGTGTGTAAAGAGTAACTCCTGCTCTGCCAACCATGCTTCTTCCCGGTTCAATGATGAGTTTAGGCTCTCCGAGAGAAAATTCTTTAAGCAAGCTCTTGACCGTAGAGGTGAGTTTTCCAATTACATCGTCAATAGCAGGCGGATCATCCGCTTCGGTGTAGTGGATTCCAAAGCCGCCACCAACATTAAGCTCGGTAAATTCATAGCCGTATTTTTCTTTTAATTTAACAAAGTGTTCAAGCAAAATCCTGGCGGCATCCTGGTAAGGCGAGGTCTCAAAAATTTGTGAACCAATGTGAGCGTGGAGACCAATTAAATTTATGTTGCTAATACTCTTAATTTGTTTGATTGCATCATCAATTTGGTCGAGATCAAAACCAAATTTGCTGTCCAGATGTCCGGTCTTAATATACTCGTGGGTGTGGCATTCGACACCAGGAGTGAGTCTCAGAAGAGCATCTACGGGTTTGCCAATTTTCTTTAACAGCTCTAAATCATTAAAGTTGTCGAGAATGACCTTAGAACCACCATTAGAGCCTTTGTAGTCGGCAGCCATGGACAGTTCTTCAAGGCTTTTATTGTTACCATGTAAATAAATTTTTTCGGCCGGAAAATTAATCGATTGAGCCGTGTAAAGCTCTCCTGAAGAAACCACATCGAGACCAAAACCTTCTTGCTGAAGAATAGAAAAAACCGCCTGAAGGCATAGAGATTTACTGGCAAAAATTGGCAAATTATTTGGGTAGTATTTGTCAAGGGCTGACTTAAAGCTCTGAGCAGTCTCTCTGATGGTTTGCTCATCTAAAACATAAAGCGGTGTGCCAAATCTTGAGGCTAAATCAACCAGATTGTAGCCACCAACTTCAAGCTGACCTGATGAGTTGATTGATGCGCTGTTTGGGAAATAAGGCGGAAAGGAAGAGCTGCTCATAAGAAATAACGGTAAATAATTTCAAATAATTCTATCAATGATAGCTTAGGCAAATTTATAGTTTGAAAAATTTTATGTTAAAGCTTTAACTCATTCGGCTGGCTTTGCTCTTTTGATAATGAAACTCACAACTTATTTGAATATTTTTATTTTAATTAAAATTTAAAAGCGAAAACAAAAACTCAGCAAATGGCATAATTAGCTCAAATTCAAATTCTAGTTTTACCAACCAATGGTGATTTACAATCTTGCACTTTTGGGTGATCCGGTTGAGCACAGCCTGTCCCCAGAAATTCATTCTAGATTTTTTAAAACCACTGCCCTCAAGGGTGGTTATTTATGCTTAGAGACAAAGCCCGCGGATTTAGAAAAAACCATTAAAGCTCTTCAGCAGCTCTTTTTCACTGGTGTTAATTTAACAATTCCACACAAACAAGCAGGCCTCAAAATTGCAAACAGTTGTTCTAAAGAAGCTGAATTAATAGGGTCTGCCAATACTTTATGTTTTAATAAAGACTTTTTAATTCACGCGGAAAATACTGATTGGAAGGGATTCTATGAATCATTACCAACTTCAGTTAAAGAGAATACAAAAAAAGCAAGCATCGTTGGTGTGGGAGGTTCAGCGAGAGCAGTGACAGTTGCTATTCTCAAACTAAAAAACATTCTTGAAATCAGCCTCCTAATCAGAGATTCAGAGTCATCAAGAAATAATGCTTACGAAATAAGAGAGCTGGTAAAAAAAATTAATAGCAAAGTCGAAGTGAAAATTGAAGATATCAATGCAAAAACGTCATCCAGCAAGGATTTAGACTTGCTCATTAATACAACCCCAATTGGAATGCATGGAATGGAAGAGGGAAGAAGTCCGGTCAAAGAGTTGTTCATTGAATCGATAAAAAACAAGAATTGTTATTTTTATGATTTGATTTACAATCCCACTGAGACTGAATTCATGCGCGTAGCCAGGGAAAGAGATTTTAAAGCCCAAAATGGTTACAGAATGCTTGAACTACAAGCAGCTTACTCTTTTAGCCTATGGACAGGGACTAAGCCCTCGATTTTGTTGGTTGAGTTTTAGATCTTAGATTACACTTCTCAAAATCTTTCGTAAATTTCACCCTGAGAAGTTAAGAAATTCTCTAATAATTCAAAATATTGAGAGATTGCAGGTTGTTGAAAAAAAGCTCTCCGAGAATTTAGGTCAAGAAGATCGCTCACTCGAAGAGTAAAGTCAATACTTTGCGGTCTGTTTTTTCTCCAATAAGTAATAAAGCCATCAATATCGGGGAAATATTCTCTCACTAAACATCTGACCTCTGCTCTAAGCTTAGTAAGCTCTTGGGTAAGACCTAAACGCATATTAGTTAAAGACTCTAAATCATTAAAACGACTAATATTAAATGTAAAAAGCGCACTTAAATTTTCTAGAACAAAATCATCACATAAGCTTATTAAACTTTCTCCGAGAGCTTCCTCTAAATAAAGTATCTCAAACCAAAAAGCAGGAAACTCCCCAATATTACTTACTAATGGCAATATATTCCAGGATGAATCATGCTTCTTACCTGTAATGTAGTTGTGAGTACGGTAGGCTTCAAAAAAAGTATTACCTGCAACATGAAAAATCTCATGTGTAGGATCCTCCTCCAAAAAAGGTAGAGTTTGCCTATTTCTAACTAAACTAGTAGCTTCTGGGGCTAAAACTATGCTGTAATACTTGACTCCTTGAGGACGAAGACATAAATGAAATGACTGATTCAATCTAGTGGTTACAATGTGTGAAATCATTAAATTCGGAAGCCAATTATTAATTTTTTTATTTATTGTACTTGACAAAATTGAAACATTCACCTATCATTCTTTTTACTTGGTGTAAGTGCAACCGAAAAACACCCGTTCCCATTCCTAATACGGCAGTAAAGGCGGTTAGCAGCGACAATACTTGGGTGTAGACACCCTGGAAAGATAGCCCTGTGCCAAGTATTTTTTGGCTCTTTGATAGAGCCTTTTTTTTTGCAAATTTTTGGAAAATCGATATTCTATCAACAAATTTAATTTTATTGACGTATTTGTTGCTAAAGAGTATAATTTTGTGTCCGGATTTTATGATTTCTTGAATATTCATAAAAATATTCAAAGCAATCAAAAACTAATAACAAGAGCTATTACCTAAATAATGACTTTTAGAGCGCTTTTTTTAACCACTTTTCACAAACTTTTGACTCCTGGAGATTCGAATGACTAAAACTATGGAAAAGCGGAACTGTCCTTTCGCTAAATATGACTATGACCAATTGCGTTGGGCGACTCTGCCAGACTTGGCTGAAATTCAAAAGAATTCATTTGAATGGTTTTTGAGAGAAGGTTTAGCTGAAGAGCTAAAATCTTTTTCTCCAATAAAAGACTACACAGGAAGGTTGGAGCTTTACTTCCTTCATGACGATTATATCTTCGAAGAACACACTGAAGATAAAAAAGCTAAAACCCCAGCTGAGGCGAGACAAAACGACCAAAGCTATACCAAAAAGTTTTATGCAAATATTCGCTTAGTTGACAGAGAGACTGGCGAAATCAAAGAATCAAGAATGTTCATAGGCGAAATTCCTATGATGACTGAAAAAGGAACATTCATTATTAATGGTGCTGAGCGTGTTGTGGTAAGTCAAATCACACGTTCTCCAGGAATTTATTATAAAAGAGAAACAGATGTAAACGGAAAGAGGACCTTCAACGCAACCTTGATTCCAGCTCGAGGAGCCTGGTTAAGATTAGAAGGCGATAACAATGACATTGTTATCGTTCGTATCGATAAGAATAGAAAAATTTATATCACTACTTTGTTAATAGCTCTTGGCTACTCTAAAGATGAAATCGTTAAACTTTTCCACCATGGTGAATTTTTAGAAAAAACCCTAGAGAAAGATCCAGTTCAGACCCGTGAGCAGGCGCTTTTAGAAATTTACAAAAAACTAAGACCCGGTGATCCTCCCAGCGTTGCCGGTGGTTTACAAGCACTTCAGTCGAGATTCTTTGATGAGAAACGCTATGACCTAGGTAAAGTTGGTCGTTTTAAAATTAATAGCAAGCTTGCAATCAACGTTCCTGACACTACTACAATTCTTACCCGCGAAGATATAGTAGCTGCCACCGATTATTTGATTGACCTTTACTATGAAATGGGTTCAATCGACGATATCGATCACTTAGGCAATAGAAGAATCCGCTCAGTCGGCGAGCTCCTTCGCGACCAGTTCAGAGTTGGTCTTAACCGTCTCGAAAGAATTATTAAAGAGAGAATGACTTTGGCTGATGCCGACACTCTTACTCCATCCAGCTTACTGAATCCAAAACCATTGGTTGCTGCGATTAAAGAGTTTTTCGGTTCGAGCCAACTCTCTCAGTTCATGGACCAGACCAACCCTCTGGCTGAACTTACTCACAAGAGAAGGCTTTCAGCTCTTGGGCCCGGAGGCTTAACTCGTGAAAGAGCAGGCTTTGCCGTTCGTGATATTCACCCTTCTCACTACGGACGTATTTGCCCAGTAGAAACTCCCGAAGGTCCTAACGCTGGATTGATCGGAAGTTTAGCGACTTACGCTCGTGTTAATAAGTTTGGTTTCCTTGAAACCCCTTACCGCAAGATTGTGAACGGAGTTGTTACTTCTGAGTTGGTTTATTTATCTGCCAGCGAAGAAGACCTTTACAGAGTTGCTCCCGGGGACGTAAAAATCAATCCAGATGGTAACTTTGCAGATGAATTGATTCCAATCCGCTACCGTGGAGACTTCTCTCTAATTCCTCCAACACAGGTAGACTTCATAGCTGTAAGCCCCGTTCAGATTGTCTCGCTCGGGACTGCTTTAATTCCTTTCTTAGAGCACGATGACGCTAACCGAGCTTTGATGGGTGCAAACATGCAACGTCAGGCCGTTCCTCTCTTAAAGTCCGAAAGACCAATAGTTGGAACTGGACTAGAAAGACAAGTTGCCCGCGACTCTGGCATGTGTTGCATTGCTCGTTCCAAAGGGGAAGTTAAGGCTGTTAGCAGTAACCTCATTCAGGTTCAATACGAAGGTGAGCCTTATGTAACAAGCTACTCTTTAGGCAAGTTCTTAAGAAGTAACCAAGACACTTGTGTGAACCAAAGACCCATTGTAAAACCAGGCCAGAAGGTTGAACCCGGCGAAGTGATGGCTGATGGCCCTTCATCTGAACAAGGTGAATTGGCTCTTGGTAAGAACCTTTTAATTACCTTTATGCCTTGGGAAGGTTACAATTTTGAGGACGCAATTTTGCTCTCCGAGAAGTTGGTTCAAAACGACGTTTATACTTCAATCCACATTGAAAAGCTTGAAATAGACGCTCGTTCCACCAAACTCGGCCCCGAAGAAATTACCCGTGAAATCCCCAACGTATCCGAAGAGTCACTTCGTCACCTCGATGAAGACGGCGTTGTCAGAGTTGGTTCTTTGGTTCGTTCCGGTGATATCTTGGTTGGTAAAATCACTCCCAAAGGTGAATCCGACCAGCCTCCTGAAGAAAAACTTTTAAGAGCAATCTTTGGAGAGAAAGCAAGAGATGTTAGAGATAATTCTCTGCGTGTTCCTCACGGTGAAGGTGGACGAGTAGTTGGTGTTCACGTTCTTGACAGACTCAAGGGTGATGAACTTCCTCCAGTAGCCAACAAAATGGTAAGAGTCCATTTGGCTCAAAAGAGAAAGATTCGTGTGGGAGATAAGATGGCGGGACGCCACGGAAACAAGGGTATTGTTTCTAAAATCTTACCTGTCGAAGATATGCCTTTCATGCCTGACGGCACTCCTATGGACATAGTGCTTAACCCTCTTGGTGTACCTAGCCGTATGAACGTTGGACAGGTTTACGAGACCGTTTTGGGTTTAGCTGGTTGGCTTTTGGGTGAATCCTATGAATGCTGGCCTTTTGATGAGATGTACGAAGAAGAAGCTTCTCGTAAACTGGTTTCTAATGAAGTTAGACGCGCCAAAGAAAAAACCGGAATTGACTGGATTAGCGACGAAGGCAAGGTAAAACTCATAGACGGCCGTACTGGTGAGCCATTTGACCAACCTTCGACAGTTGGTAAAATGTACATGATGAAGCTTGTGCACTTGGTTGATGACAAGATGCACGCTCGTTCCACTGGCCCATACTCACTTGTTACTCAGCAGCCTCTCGGAGGAAAAGCTCAGTTCGGTGGACAAAGACTTGGAGAAATGGAGTGTTGGGCACTAGAAGCTTACGGCGCTTCTTATAATCTTCAAGAAATGCTTACCGTAAAATCCGATAACGTGATTGGAAGAAGCAAAGTATATGAAGCAATAGTTAAAGGTCATAGTTTGCCACCTCCAGGAGTTCCGGAATCCTTTAAAGTATTGGTCTGCGAATTGCAAGCTCTCGGTCTTGAAATGAAGATTATGGGAACTGATGCTCACGGACAGCTCCAAGAACTTGATGTAAAAATCAATGAGGGAACTGTTTTGGCGCCATACTCAAGAGGAGAAGTTGATTCACATCTTCCAGGAGAGGAAGTTGAGTCAGAAGAAAAATTCATGAAACTTGTTGGTGAGTCTTTCGAATAACAAAAATATATTTTTAAACCAATAAAACGCACATTCAAAAGTTGGAGATAAACACAAATGGTTACTGAAATGAATAGTTACTTAGCGGAATCAACCTTGGATTCCTTTGAGTCAATTCAGATTAAAGTTGCTTCACCTGAATCCATGAAACAATGGTCTTTCGGTGAAGTTAAGAAAGCTGAAACAATCAACTACAGAACCTTAGCTCCCGAAAGAGATGGTCTCTTTTGTCAAAAGATCTTCGGCCCGGTGAAGGATTGGGAATGTGCGTGCGGAAAGTACAAGAGAATTCGCTACAGAGGAATCATTTGCGAGGTATGCGGCGTTGAAGTTACCGAATCACGCGTCAGAAGATACCGGATGGGACATATCTCGCTTGCTTCTCCTGTTGTGCATATTTGGTATCTCAAAGGTATCCCTAGCTATTTAAGTCTCTTGCTTGAAGTCTCACTTAGGGACTTAGAACAAGTTGTTTACTTTAACTCTTACATTGTTGTTAGTTCAGATAATCCTGAATACAAGCCAGGTCAGCTCATATCTGAAGATGAGTACGACGAGCTTTCTATGAAAGGTGAGCTTAATTTTGAAGCTGATATGGGTGCAGAAGCAGTCCTTAAGCTTCTTAATACTCTAACCAGAGTTGAATACGAAAATCCAGATGCACCAAGAAACAACAAAGGTAAAGTTTTGGCAATGCCTGGATTGGAAGAACTGGTTGAACATTTGAGAACTGATTTAAAAGAAAACAAATCAAGCGCTCAAAAAAGAGTTAAGCTCATCAAGCGACTAAGGCTTGTAGATAAACTTTTGGGTTCCAAAATCGATCCAGCCTGGGTTGTTATGGATTTACTTCCAGTACTTCCTCCAGATCTTCGCCCAATGGTTCAACTCGATGGCGGACGCTTTGCAACCAGCGATTTGAACGATTTATACAGAAGGGTTATTAACCGTAACAATCGTTTAATCAAACTCAAGGAGATGCATGCTCATGAAATTATTATCCGTAATGAAAAACTAATGCTTCAAGAAGCTGTTGATGCACTTGTTGACAACGGAAGACGCGGAAGAGAAGTTGTTGGAACAAATGGCCGTAGGCTCAAATCGCTTTCAGACATTATTGAAGGAAAGCAAGGACGTTTTAGACAAAACCTTCTTGGTAAACGGGTTGACTATTCAGGCCGTTCAGTTATCGTAGTTGGACCCGACCTTAAGCTTCATCAGTGCGGAGTTCCGGCACCCATTTTGCTTGAGCTCTTTAAGCCATTCATCATTGAAAAACTAATCAAAAAAGGCTTGGCTCCAAACATAAAAACCGCTAAAAAAATGATTGAGAGCGGTTTAACTGTTGTTTGGGAAACCCTAGAAGAATCCATAAAAGACCACCCTGTGCTATTGAACCGCGCACCCACTCTTCACAGACTAGGTATTCAAGCATTTGAGCCTGTACTTGTTGAAGGCCGTGCTATTCAATTACACCCTCTCGTCTGTTCATCATTCAACGCAGATTTTGACGGCGACCAGATGGCTATTCACGTTCCTTTGTCGGTGGAAGCCCAAGCCGAAGCTCGCGTATTAATGCTTGCTTCAAACAACGTATTGTTGCCAGCTACCGGACAACCCTCCATTGTTCCTACTCAGGACATGGTTTTGGGACTTTATTATTTAACTGTTGATAGACCAAACGGTAACGATCCAAAAGTTTGCAAAGGTGCAGGAAAAGTATTTGCAAATCTTGAAGACGCAAGAGCTGCATTCGAAGCTGACCTTTTACACATTCACTCAAAAATCAAAGTAAGAATTGAAAAAGGTAATATCGTTGAGACTACTCCTGGACGTGTAATCGTTAACCAAGCAGTACGAACAGTTTTAATTCAGAATGCTGACAAAGTTGACTTCCCCTATGTGAACGAGCAGCTAAACAAAAAAGCTCTTAGTAAACTTTTAATTCAGGTTTACGAAAACTACGGTACATCGCCCACCGCTGAATTGGCCAACCTTCTCAAAGACATTGGTTTCCACTATTCAACCTTAGCCGGAATGACTATTGGTATCAAGGATTTAGATGTTCCTGCTGTTAAAAAACAATTGCTCGCTGAAGCTGATGAACTAATCAATTTGGCGAAGGAACTCTTTGAAAGAGGGGACATAACCGAAGTAGAGCGTTACAACCGAGTAATTGATACCTGGTCTGAGACTACCGAAAAGCTAACCGAAGCGGTAATTGATAACTTCGACCGTTTGAATCCTGTTTACATGATGGCTTTCTCTGGTGCAAGAGGAAACGTATCTCAGGTTCGTCAGCTTGTTGGTATGCGCGGATTGATGGCGGATTCTCAAGGTAAGATTATTGACCAACCTATTAAATCTAACTTTAGAGAAGGTTTAACCGTAACCGAATATATTATTTCCAGTTACGGAGCTCGTAAAGGGATCGTAGATACAGCTTTAAAAACAGCCGACTCGGGATACTTGACTAGAAGACTTGTTGACGTTGCTCAAGATGTTATAGTTCAAACTCTAGATTGCGAAACCAGCAGAGGAATTGTGTTAAGCGCTATTCAAGACAGAGGCAAAGACGTTTTGCAGCTTGAAAAGAGATTATTTTCAAGAACTTCCGCTGACAAGATTGTTCACCCTGAAACCGGTGTTGAGCTTTGTAAGAAAGACCAAATTATTACCCGCGAAGTTGCTAAAGAAATAGTTGATGCGGGAATTAAAGAGGTTAAAGTGCGCTCAGCACTTACCTGTGACAGCCATAGAGGGATTTGCGCCAAATGTTATGGAGCCAGTTTGGCAACTAACAAACCAGTCCCAGTCGGAGAAGCCATTGGTATCATAGCGGCACAATCGATCGGAGAGCCTGGAACTCAGCTTACGATGAGAACCTTCCACACCGGGGGAGCCGTCGCTGGTAGCGGTTCAAGAAAAGCCATTAAAGCTACTAGTGATGGAACTCTTACTTATGACGAGCAATACACTCGTGAAACAAGAACCAAGTATGGTGAAATGGTTCAGCAAGCTGCAAGAGAGTTAGTACTTAAAGTTGGAAAGTCTCAATTTAAAGCTCCAATGGGCGCTTTAATTAAGTTCCACTCTAATACTGAAGTTAAAGCTGATACTGTTATAGCTGAATATAGTGATACAGCCGGAAAACCCCTCACAGAGAAAGCTTTCAAAGACGTTCTTACCAATATCTCTGGACAAGCCGTTTTCCAGGGATTTGAAGTTGACGAAAAGCAAGACAGATTTGGTAACGTTTCCAGAACATCTAATCAGAGCGGTTCGATTTGGGTTATGGAAGGACAAGTTTATTCTCTTCCAGCGGGCTCTGAGATTATTGTTGAAGATGGACAACAGGTTGATACAGAAGCAATCTTGAGTGAAACCAATACTTATTGCGAACACTCAGGTATTGTTAGATTCTCCAATGATATTGAAGTCAAATCCGAAAAGACTGCTGATAAGAAAACCTTAAATAGGCTTATCAAAGGTAAAGACATCAACATTGTTATAGCCTCTGTTGAGCCAACCAACTCAACTCTTGAGCAAACTCAACAAGGTAACTACTGCTGGAAAGTTTCAGACAAGGAAAAATATGTTCTTAAAGTTCAGCCAAACGAAGTAGTTGAAGACGGTATGCTCATTGCTGAATTGGTTTCTGATTCAGTTCAAAGAGTTACTTGTAGCGGAGAGATTAGATACTCTTCTGATTTACTGGTCGATGAAAAGAGAATCTTAGACAATAACAACTCTGGTACTCTTTACTTTATTCCCGAAGAGATTCACCCAATCAGCAAAGATATAAGTTTAAAATATGTTGAAAGCGGAGAGAGAGTAACAGCTGGACAAGAAGTTGTTAAGGATGTGATCACCAGAATAGATGGTATTGTTGAGCTTAAAGTTGAAAACGATATTATTTATGAAGTAATCATTCGTCCTGGAGAGCTTTTTGAAATTGAAGATCCAGAAGATCTTAAAGTTGAAGATGAAACTATCATCGACAAAGGAACTACTATACTCTCCGGTGTTAAAGCTAAGGAGAAATCCCTTATCTCTTTAATCGCTGATGAAGAGTCTGGGCAAGTCAAAGTCTTTGTGAGACCCGTTCAAGAATTTGAGATTAAGCCTCCAAAGATAAATCTCATGACTGATACATCTTCTGAGGATATTCAAATTGTTCCCGTAAGCCAAATCCTATACAAAGACCGCGACAGAGTGCGCAGTTTGGAAGGTGGACAATTAACCAGAACAAGCTTAATGCTTGAAATGAACAATGAACTCAAGATGCTCAAAGGTCGTGTAGAGCACAAAGATGGTGGCTTGGCGATTTTGGTTCAAGATACAATCTTGCTCAGAAGAGAGAGTGAATCAAGTGTTACCTACTTGATGATTGACAACAACTCTCCTATAAAGGCGGGAGATGCTATAGCCAAAACCCAAGTTTTGGCAGGATCACCGGGGGAAGTAAGATTAAGTCTCAACGATGAAAGAAAGCTTCTCTTAATTACAAGAGACCATCTCGACGTACAAGACTGTAAAGATACAAAAGGCTTAACGGTTGGAGATTACCTTAGAAAAGGCGATCTTCTTCCAAATAACGCCAAGTGTGCTATTTCTGGACAAATTGTTGCTGTTCAAGACAAAACAGTTGTGATGAGAAAAGGCAGACCCTATTTAATTAGTGCAGGTACTCAACTGCAGATTGAAACGGGAAGTTTGGTTCAACGTGGCGACCAATTGGCAACCCTCATTTTTGAACAACAAAAAACAGGGGATATTGTTCAGGGTCTTCCAAGAGTTGAAGAACTTCTTGAAGGTCGCAAACCTAAAGAGCCAGCCGTACTTTCCCCAGCTGATGGACAAATTAAACTCGAAACCATTTCGGGTTCTGAGGTTAAACTCTTTGTTCAGGCCGAAGGAAACACCTATGAGGTTGAATTGCCTCCGGGCCAAAACTTGATTGTTGACGAGGGCCAAAAAGTTCGTCTCGGTGAAGCTTTAACCGACGGTATTATCAATCCTCACCAAGTGATGGAAGTATTGGGCCAAGAAGCTGTTCAAACTCACCTAATCAATGAAGTTCAGCAAGTTTACTGCAGTCAAGGTGTTGAAATCTCTGATAAGCACATTGAAGTGATAGTCAGACAGATGACCATGAAAGTGAAAGTTGAAGATCCCGGC
>JANRMG010000138.1:0-3711 GCA_033761855.1 Candidatus Caenarcanales bacterium | reverse complement strand
TTATTTATTTTTCAATTCATGCCAACCGTATTCTCATACCTGGCAATGTATGTCACGGCGAAATTGTAAGTTGCATACAGTATTTTTTCAAACACGCCTTAGACCAATTCATGCCCCTACCCTTGGGCCTTACCGTTCTTGCTTCTTCTCCCATGCCAGTTGATTTATATGTAATTAAAATCCTGGAGCTGGAAGACAAACCTTACAGTGGTTGGCAGCTTGTGGCAACCTTTTTGGCCTATGTTCCACAAAAAGTAATTCAGTTGTTCCTGCTCTTTGAGTTGGGAGCTTCCATCCGGAACAAGGTTAAGCGTTAGTTGTTAAGAGCCACTAAATTTAGATTTTTAAAAAAGCGAAATAAACTGCTCCAAGTATCATTAAAAAAGAAACTGAATGGTTCCATTGGGGCGCTGACTTCAAATAGAAAATCGAAAAAACAACAAAAACTAAAATTGTAATAACTTCTTGAATTATTTTTAGTTGAAAAGAATTAAATATCCCATAACCTGCTCTATTAGCTGGCACTTGAAGGCAATATTCAAAGAAAGCAATTCCCCAGCTTATTAGAATCACCTTCCAGAGAGAAGTTTCGGTAAATCGTAAATGACCATACCAAGCAAAGGTCATAAAAATGTTGCTCAAAATTAACAAAATAATGGTCTTCATAATTCCCCTCAAAATATTAATTATAATGTAGCGTTAAATCTACATTCTTTAAAAATTAATAAACTCTAAAAGCCTGGTTAAAAGCCCTCCAACAGAGAAACCAACAATCCAAGAAGTAAACCAAATTCCTAAAGCTGTCTTTAGATTCCGCTCTTTAATCATAAGTCCTAGAGTGGCAATGCAAGGAACAAAGAGAGTTAAAGTTACACAGGCTGTTACTACTTGTGTCTTTGTTAGCTCCAAATCAAGTAGTCCAAAAGCACCAAAATCGCGACGTACCATTCCCAAGAGAAAAGACAAAGACACCTCTTTGGGTAAATGTAAAACACCGGCTATTAAAGGCTTAAGTGCATCAATAATTAAAGTTAAAACACCTGTCACTTGAAAAAAAGTTACAACCAAAGAAGCCCAAAAGAAAGCAACCCCGGACTCTTTAAGAAAGAACCAACTCTTTTGGTTTGTTTTGTTTAAAACGTTCCTCCAATGAGGTAAACGCAAAGGGGGAAGCTCCAAAATTAAAGGTGAAGGAACCCCTTTGATTAGTTTGTTCGCGATCAGTCCGCTACAAATCAAAGCAAGAATCACCACTCCAAACCAAATTAACCAGCCCTCAAAGCCTCCCATCTTTGCTAAAAGCCCTTGTATAATCCCCAGTTGAGCGGAGCAAGGAACAGTGATGGCAAGCAAGATCATCATGATTAGCTGTTCTCGCTTATTGCTCATAAGTCTAGTGGTTACAACAGCCATGGTTACACAGCCCAAACCAAGCACCAGCGGAATAATTCCCCGGCCGTTTAATCCTAATTTCCGGAGGAAGCCATCGGCGAGCACGGCCAAACGAGGCAAGTAGCCGGAGTCTTCGAGGAAAGACCAACTAAAATAAAAGAACCAAACCAAAGGTAATAAAACGCCAAAGAGATAAGTGATGGTAAGCGTTAGAAGCCCATATTTGCCCGCCAAAATGGTACCTAAAGATGACAAATGTGTCTGTTTTAATTCTGTTGTTTTGCCCGGAGAATCGATTAGATCGGCCGGTGAGAAGACGTATTCAGCAGTTTTGTTAGTTTTTAAATAGTCATAGGTATAAAATAGACCTGCTTCATTAGGTGTTCCATCACAACAAGTAATAAGCTCTAAGGCCATTCCATAAGGAAAAATTTCTTTTTTGTTTTCATCTTTAAGATGAATTTCTACTGGAAGAACTTGTGCAACACTCCATCGAACTGCAGGATTCCAGTATTTTTCAAAAATACCTTTTTCAACAAGATTAACCAAATCGCCAGCCACCCAAACCCCAAGCACTTGGTACAAAAAGAAAAATGCTATAAAAAACGAAAACAAGCTTCCATAGATTGGATGCACGAAAAATCTATCTAAAAAAGTTACAAAAGAACCAGCGCTTCCAGTCGAAGTAAGCACCTGATCCAAGAGGCGGTTAACCCTCTCTCGGCGTTTAGAGTAGATGGTTTTGCGGTCACCCACTAACCCAATCCCCCTCCGCGCCCCTAACAGGGGGAACTCAACAGAGTTTTTGTTTTTTTCTCCCCCTGTTAGGGGGGATGGGGGGGTACTTTCCTCCAAAACCATCAAACAATCAAAGTCATTTAATGTAGGGTTTTGCTCTTTTACTTTAGATGTTTGTAATCGCAGTTCCGGAGACTGATTCCCAAGACCTAAAACTGGTTCCGTTTCTAAAAAACTCTTTAAATCTTGAATCCCTTGGTTTTTGAAGGCCGAAATGGCAAAGACTTTTACACCCAAAATTGTTGAAAGTTTTTCATAATTAATTTGTATTTTTTTCTTCTCTAGCTCATCGATTTGGTTGACAACCAAAACAAAGGGAAGCCTCAAATCAATGAGTTGAAGAGTCAAGAATAGATCTTTTTGTAAAGTTGTTGCATTTACAACGTTAACTACAAAATCATCTTTTGCTTTTTGTTTTAAAGCCTCTTGGGTTATGCGCTCTTCATCGTTAAAAGCAGAGATGCTGTAAACGCCCGGAGTGTCTACCAAAGAATAATTACCAAAGAGTTTGCTCTCTAAAACTTCTACAGTCGTGCCCGGATAATTGCTGATTTCTACAAACTGTCCGCTAAGAGCCTGAAACAGAGCCGATTTACCAACGTTAGGATTTCCAACCAAAAATATTTTTTTTGTCTTCGCCTTTTCCTGAATGGGTTGTAGTTTATCTTTCAAGTTTTAAACTGCCTAAATTCAATTAATAAAGTCTCAACTAATTTTAATCCAACTTACTTTTCTAAAAATTTATTATTCAACAATTTATTAAATTATTGAATTAAATTGCTGGATTAAATTGCTGAATTAAATTTTGAATTCAAAAAGGTTAAGTAGCAAAAGATGAAGTCAGAAAAGGCGTATTGAAGCAGCTGCTTGTTATAGTATTAGGCATAACTTATTAAAAGCCTTTATTTTCTTTTGAACACCGAAAATAACAACTTTTGGACAACTTCCCAATTTGACAGAGCCTCTGATATGAAGGCTGTTTTGACTTTTTGGGTTTTGGTTTTATCTTTCTCTTCGATTCTAATAAAGCTTTACTATCTCCAAATCATCCAAGGCCCAAACTACATAGAACAGGCTCAAGAAAATACGACTTTTATTCTCACCCAAACTGCTCCTCGCGGAATTATTTATGACCGTGACAAAAGAGTTTTGGCAAGTAATAAACAATCTTCTTCTCTTATAGTCCTGCCTTCCGTCGTTTTGAACCGAGACTTTTTTAAAGTTAGTGAATTGCTTGGAATAATCTTGAAAAGAGAGCCATATAAAATTAGGCAGCAGCTCCAAAAGCTCAATAAGAATGATTCAAGACCTTTTACTTTACAAACCAATTTAACTTTAGAACAAGTTTCAGCAATATATGAAAACCAGCTTAAACTGCCCGGAGTCACAGTCCAGCAGAATTCTGCTCGTTTTTATACCAACGGAGAAATTCTCTCCCACGTTTTGGGTTATACCGGAAAAATCAGCTCTGAAGAACTAAAGCGCAACCCGGAAAGGCGAATGAACGATATTGTCGGTAAA
>JANRMG010000137.1:0-5890 GCA_033761855.1 Candidatus Caenarcanales bacterium | reverse complement strand
CAAAGTTAATATCAAATGACAATTTACCAACTATTGAATGAATTTCTGAATCTTCTTTATTTTTAAGCATACCTTTTGCAAGAAATTCAAAAGCCATTTGCTTTGTTTGTTTTATAGCTGAAATTGCATCTTGAATTATATAAAAACTATCAGGTCTTGTATCCTTTATGATATTTTTTGCTGCTAAACCGTGTACCCAAGGATCAATTGGCCCTAATTGAGAATCTGGCCCCATTACTATTTCACTTGAACCTAATGAAATTAGTGTTCCACAGCTTTTAGCTCTTCTGGCTATTATGGTTCTAAAATTTTTTATATCTCTGTTCCTAATACATTTAACTATTTCTTCAGCCGAAGTAACTATGCCTCCAGGAGTTTCAAGAAAAATATCGATGCCATTTTTGCATTGTTCATCTGGAATATCTTTTAAAAGTTCTGCAAAATACTTAATGTCATCAAAATCGATTTGACCTGTTAAATCATTTGTAAAATAAACAATTAAGGGTCTCTTTGTTACTTCAATAATGTCGCTAATTAATAATTGCCTTAAATATCGGGATTTCTGAGTTACCCAATAGAGAGGAGTTTGAGAAGGACACTTTTCACTTCTAGGAAAAAAAATCTCTTTAGTATGATGCAAATTTTGAAAATTTTCTTTGAACAGGTTCTGTTCTTGCATGAGGATTTCTTGGCAATTGAGAACTATAACTAGATTTAAGCATATTTTTGAATTTTTCTATTGACTCAATAATTTCTTTATTAGCCAGTTCATTATTTATTTTCGAGAATTCTCTAGAATTCATATGATCATTATGTTTCATAAGAATCTTCCTTAACAATGTTAATGTCTACATTTATATTACCCATATACGGAATAAATAGTCTACTAATTATTAAATTCCCAATTCAAGCTTCGCTTGCTCAGCACAATCTTTAATCGAAGTGGTTTTGCGGGTTGAGTTTTTGGCATTCATCTGGGCCATTATTCCTTGCGCTCTGTTTAAGACCTCTTTGGGGATTCCCGCCATGCGGGCAACTTCGATTCCATAGCTTTTATCAGCTCCGCCGGGAAGCACTTTGTGCAAGAAAATAAGCTCGTTGGTCGATTCGTGCACAGAGACTTGGTAATTAACTACTTGCGAGTAAATATCAGCTAGCCCATTCATTTCATGATAATGAGTGGCAAAGATTGAACGAGGGCCAGACTTTGCCAAATATTCCGCTACCGACCAAGCAATGGCAACCCCATCGTAGGTACTGGTTCCGCGGCCAATCTCGTCGAGAAGCACTAAGCTTCTTTCGGTTAGATTGTTGAGAAGGTAGGCAGTTTCAGTCATTTCAACCATAAAAGTTGATTGGCCCTGGCTTAAGTCGTCGGAGGCACCAATCCGCGTGAAGATACGATCAACAATGCCAATCTGTGCCGATTGAGCGGGTACATAAGAACCAATTTGAGCCATTAAACAAAGTATGGCAATCTGCTTCATAAAGGTTGACTTGCCCGACATATTGGGCCCAGTCAAAATAATTACTTGTTGCTCGCTTCGGCTCTCAAGCCATAAATCATTGCCAACAAAATGTCCTTTGGGTAAAAGATTTTCAATGACGGGGTGTCTACCATCTTTAATAGAGAGATTGTAAGAATTGTCGACATTGGGAGCAACGTAATTATGGTTAATTGCCAAGGAAGCCAGAGATACAAAACAATCAATTTTGGCTATTTGCTTACTAAGAGCGTGAATCTCTTCGCAGTAAATCGAAAGGGACTCGCGCAAAAAGATAAAGAGTTCTTGTTCTATAGATTTTAAATTGGCCTCTGCAAGCAAGAATTGGGATTCATAATCCTTAAGTTCTTTGGTTATGTAGCGGTCGACATTAGTTAAATTCTGTTTTATTTTGTAATCTTCGGGCGCCAGATGCTTGTTTGCCTTGGTGAGCTCAATATAAAATCCAGCGGCTTTATTAAAGCAAACTTTGAGGAATTTACAATTCGTTCTTTCTTTTTCTTTGGCTTCGTAGTTTGTGAGCCACACTTCGTTTTGATCAACCAAATCTTTCATTTGGTCTAGTTTTTCGCTGTAGCCTTTACGGAAGATTCCACTATCGCCGCTTACAATAGGCAGTTCGTCCTGAAGAGCCAGATCCAATTCTTTTGCTTTGAAAATTAAGTTGTTGGAAAGCTTTATCTCAAAGATGTCTGGTTGTTCTTCATCGTTTGGCGTTGATGCTATGTCTTGTAAAAGTGCTTTGAGACCCGGAAGAATGAGAAGAGTGTTTTTTATCCAGCCTAGTTCTCTTGGGTTGAGTCTTTCGGTTTTGAGTTTTATGTTTAAGCGCTCTAAATCAGTTACTTGGCTTAAAAGGACTTTGAGATTGTTGAGCAGATTTTGATTGGCAATTAGTTTTGCAATATATTGTTGTCTCTTGCGGATTTGGCTTACGTCGAGAAGAGGGTAGCTGAGCCATTCCCTCATCATCCTTGTACCCATTTTGGTGGTGAGGTTTTCCTCAAACAAGCCAAGCAGGGAGCCTTTTTTCGTGCGGGTTTGCATAGTCTCAAAGATTTCAAGATTGCGTACACTTTGCTCGTCGAGCTTGAGTGAATCGTTGACTTCGTAGACCTGAATTGAGCTTAGGCTTTTTAAAGAGTCATTGCAAGTGTATTCAAGATAATCCAGCAAGCCACCAAGGGCTTGTAAACCGGCTTTAAAGTGGGCGCAGCCAAAACCAGCCAAAGAATGGCTTCCAAATCTCTCTTTGATTTTATCGACTGAAACATTAAAGTCAAAGTGATTAATAGCTCTTGTACTTGAAGAATAGTTGCTTTCAGAGAGGCCAGCTGGACAGAGTTTTCTTTCAATCGTAATTCTCTCGGGGTCTTTAATTCTGATAGTGGCAAAAAGTAGTTCTGAAGGGTTAATCCGTGAAAGTTCTAAAAGTAATTGGTTCTCTGGAACCTCTGTAATTTTTAATTCAGCCGTCGAAATATCAACAAAAGCTAAGCCCCAGAGCTCGCTTTCCTGCTTGCTCATGGTTTTGTTTGGATTGGAAGGAAAAATACAGGCAAGGTAATTTGCCTTTTCACCCTCTAAGAATTCGCTTTCAACCAGCGTTCCAGGAGTTAAAATGCGAACCAGCTCTCTTTTCATCGGTCCTTTGCCAGTTGCATCGCCTACTTGTTCACAAACGGCAACTTTGAATCCAGCCTTTAAAAGGCGAGAAATATAATTCTCAGCCGATTTGACGGGAATGCCAGCCATTGGGACTTTGCCGCCTGGATGAGCGGAATCGCCTTTGGATGTAAGAGTTATCTCTAGTTCTTTAGCTATTAATTCGGCATCCGAAAAAAAGCACTCGTAAAAATCACCAAGCCTAAAAAACAAAATTGCATCGCCAGTTTTGGCTCTTTGTTCTAGGTACTGCTGGAGGATGGGTGTATAACCTTCAGGAGAGGGAAAGTTCATAATTTATGGACTTTAGATTGTATGAACTAATATAGCAAGTAATTCCTAACAAGGTTAAGCCGCTTGCGAAAGTTTACTTTGCCATTTTTGAAGTTGAGTCTTGAGACCTTCTAATAATTTTTCTAATTCCCTTTTTCTGCCTTTATCTTCTTTTGTTACTATGGTTAGTTCCGGTTCCAGTGGCAAAGCCATATTAAAAGCTTTTATAGCAGCATTAATATCTTCAATAGTATTTTTTATCGTTTCTTGATTGTAAATAATTTTTGATGTATCTGGATCTTCCCAATCAGAGTATTCAGGTGAAAACATATATGATCCAAGTACCGAGGTGGCAGCCCTTCTTACTGCAGATATTCTTTCAGAAATTAATATAGGCCAGATCTTTAGTTCATCCACAGCGTCTGATAGTTTCAATAAAGATTCTTCTCTGTGAGTCTTATATTCTTGAATCGAGGATTTAATTTGTGATTTAAATTTGTTTTTTCTTTTTATAAGCTGCGGATGAAAAATTTTTTGTAAAAGAGAAGATGTTTGAGAGGAATAAATAATCATTAAAATAATTTGTAAATATTTACCTAACATTCTCCCCTAAAACATTTCTATTCCGCTTGTTCTTTACAAAAAATTTTTTCTGTCCTAGTCTTTTTACTTAAGATTGTTTATATAAATTTAAGATAATGACTCAAGAAATAAAAACCAGCAATTTAAACTATCAAAAAATCAAATTCGGAACAGACGGATGGAGAGCCATAATTGCCGAGGACTTTACCTTCGAAAACGTAGCATTGGTAACCGCTGCGATTGCAAAATACCTAGATACCGCCTACCCGAAAGAGAAGCCCGTCCTTTTGAGCTTTGATCCTCGCTTTTTGGCCGATAAATTTGCTTTGTATGCAGGAGAAGTTCTTGCCTCTTTCGGTCGTCCAGTCATGATAGTCGATCGCGACACTCCAACGCCAGTAATCGCGCATGCTGCTAAAGATCTTAATTCGGCTGGAGCGCTCCAATTCACCGCTAGCCACAATCCGCCAGAATATTGCGGAATAAAATATATTCCAGATTATGCTGGGCCAGCTAATGAAGCAATAACCAAGAAAATTAAAGAATATGTTGACGAGCTTGGTAAAGGCGGTTACAGCTTCGAAACTTACAGTGAATCTAAAAAACACCATGGATCAGCCTCAGCAAAAGTATTTTCGCCTAAAGAAGCTTTTATAAAAGACATAAAAAAATTGGTAAATTTGGATGCTATCAAAAAAGCAAACCTCAAAATCGGAGTGGATTCTTTGTGTGGGGCCGGACGTGGATACTTGCAGGAGTTCGTTGATTGCAAGGTGCTCCTCGGGCAAGAAAGAGATCCTTTGTTTCGCGGAATGCTTCCAGAGCCGATTTATAAAACCCTCGGTGGGCTAATTTCTGCAATAAAAGAGCACAAGCTTGACATTGGCCTTTCCAACGACGGAGACGCCGACCGTTTTGCCATTTTGGACAGCGAGGGCACGTTATACTCGCCCAATCAAATCCTCGCTATTCTTGCCAAATATCTCTCCGAAACACGAGGGTTTAAAGGAAGCATTGTACGCACCGTTGCGACCACCCATTTGCTCGACAAGCTCGCAAAAAAACTTGGTGCAGGACTCATAGAGACACCTGTCGGTTTTAAGTTTATTGCTGAAGAAATGCGCCGAATCGATGTAATTATTGGTGGTGAAGAGTCTGGTGGGTTGAGCATTTTGGGTCATATTCCCGAAAAAGATGGAATTCTTGCTTGTCTTTTGGTTTGTGAAACCATGGCTGTGAGTGGAAAGTCTTTAAAACAACTTTGGAAAGAGGTAATTGACTTCGCAGGCTTTGAGCCTTTTTACAACCGTTTGGATTTGCATTTGGATAATACAACTAAAGAAAGAATTGTTAAAGAACTCAAAGAAGCTCCACCAAAGCAACTTCTGGGGAAACAAGTTATAAATTGTAATTTGGTCGATGGCGTAAAACTTGTCTTCGAAGATGGAAGCTGGCTTTTAGTGAGACCCAGCGGAACCGAGCCATTGCTAAGAGTTTATTTGGAAGCAGCCTCAGCTGCAGAATTAAAAAATATGGAGTCTCAAGCGAAAAAGCACTTTGGCGTTACCGAGGGAGCTTTGGCGGGGGCTCATTAAGCTGTTTATCTCAACTACCTTGCAATTTAATTATCCTCGCTATACTTCAATAGCTTGATTAGTCCTTTTCACGAAGGCTGCAAATAGCCAAATTTAGAAATTCTTTAATTAAAAACCTTTGTGAATCAAGGCTAACCGGGAAGAAGAGTACCTAAATACGGGAAAAAGAGTACCCAGCATTGTCAAGACAACAGAGTCGAGATCATTTGCTTCTTTCTCTGGAAGCTTATTCCACGATGAAGCCTGACTTTGCTCTTCCAGTGAGTGAAT
>JANRMG010000136.1:0-7702 GCA_033761855.1 Candidatus Caenarcanales bacterium | reverse complement strand
AATCGGGTATATTTGAGTACATTGAGATGTTCTATAACCGGGCGAGAAGGCATTCGAGCCTTAATTATCTCTCTCCAGTTCAGTTCGAACTGCTCATGAATATCTCTTAACTTTTTGTCTGCTTTATCGGGTCAAGGTCAGCTCTAGTAAATCTAAATCCATAATTAGTACCCGAATAGTCAGGAATTCTGGGAGTAGTAATTAAAAGTCTGTTGTTTATAGCCATTTAAATTAAAAGGAAAAACAAAATAATTTAAATTGCATATTAACACGTTCAAACGTTCTTAATAAAATATTAATTGCAAAAAAGCTCTCCCAACAACTAATCCCAAGGATGTAAAAATTTATTTAATTTTTGCGTATAATCAAAGTCTGTATTTCCAAATTCGCCGACGTAGCTCAGCCGGTAGAGCGCCGCTCTCGTAAAGCGGAGGTCGTGGGTTCAAATCCCATTGTCGGCTTTTGATTATTTAGTTATCTCAGTTGGTCTTGCCAACACTATTCCGGTGTTGGCTTTCACTCGGTTACAGTATTCAACTAAATCACCTTTATAAATTTCTACTTCTTTTTCCCCAACACTCGATGCATTCAGGAAAGTCCACCGATCCTCCTGCTTTAAGGCAAAAACAACGTGGTTCACATCGAGCCCTTCTACATTTGAAGTAAAACCAACAATATCTCCATCTTGCAAAAGCTCATCCAAATTGGTATTTGCTAAAGTTTGGCAGCTAAAATATTTTACGGTTTTTTGGCTAAGTTTATTTTCAATGCGCTTTAGTTCATCAACATCGTTTTTCCGCGAGGTGTTTTTACTTAATAAAAATATAGGTTTCCTGAATTCATCAGGGCCCACAATGTTTTTCAAAATACCTTTTTTCTCGGCATCCTCCAACCATTCAGTGTAGTAATGTAATCTGTTTATGTAAGTCACCGGTCCACCGCTCCGATAGCGGATTAGTTGTATTTCATTTTTAAAATCTTCAAAGCTTAATTTTTTTGTTTTTAATATTTTGGAAATAGCCAAAACATTCTCCAGATAAGTTAAGCAATCCATTTTTCTTAAATTTATAACCAATTTTTCCGGGTAGCTTTGGTCTAAAGTATAAAAACCATAAGGCGTTCCCAAAAAAGATTTGCCAACCTTGATGATTAGCTGGTTAAAAGAAAGCTGCGAGTATTGTGGTTTTTTGAATTGTTGTATTTTTCTTTGGAAAATTTTGTAGTCATTTTTGGGCCATAAGTCTCCGCTAAAACCAACTCCTCTAAAACCAAAGAGAGCCATTAAAGACAAACAAGAAAAAATAATTAAAAAGGTTTTTATAAAATTTTGCGGAATCTTTTTCATTCTTGAATTATCTCTCAAAACTTGCGGCTTCGGCTTTCTGTTTAGTTTTTAGTGTTTGTACATTAAAAAATTAGTTTTATTTCCCCAAATTTAAAATCTTTTGCATAAATAAAAAATGTGTTAGATAAAGTTAAGAATCTAAATCTAAACAATAACAAGAGCTAGAATGTATGTACTTTTATAAACATTTTATTTAAAGCCTTGTTTGTTCATTCTTATTTCACTCATCTCCAATCTTTACAAAGCTTAAGTAGCAATAAATCTCGCTTAAGCCCTTCTCATCGTACCTATCAGGGAACCCTAAATTCCGCGAAGAGAGAGTCTTATGGAAACTCCAGAACCGTTCTCCCGCTCTCAGGCGGTAGACTTGCAGAAAACAAGTTAACCGACGAATTTTACAAGCAAGCTAGAGGACTTCTAGCCGCACTTAAAGACGATATACCACATGCCACAAATTTAAGTTTAGATGCAAAAGTATTAGGTTTAGACGAAGTTAATGAGGCGAGAAGAACAAAATTTAAACTTTATTTAGTAGCAGTTTCCAATAATGAAATTAAAGAGTTATTAGAAGAATATATTCTTCCACAGTATATTGAGGCAGCCCAAAGACAAAACACTATTTTTAAAGTAACTAATCAAATTGGCAAAATCAAAGAATTAGACCCAAAAAGCAGATCAAAAAGTACCAAACAATCTGAAAGTAAAATTGAAATCTCTGAAATTGTAGACTTCAATAGGATGAATGAGATGAAGAAACAACTCGTCCGCACAGCTCTACTAATGAGAGAAATGCAGGGTTTGAACAATCCAGAACTTGATTGTGTTGTTAACAACTCAAGAGCCCAATCAGAAGCTGGAGAAGCAAGAAACCCTGAATACCAAAAATTCTTAACCGCTCTAGAAAGCCTTAATGATAGAGGGTTTGTACAAATTGCTAATAATTTGGGTACATCGAAGTGTTTTCAAGATGATTTGATCTCCAAAGAACTTCAAGAAGTGATAAGTGCTTTAGGTAAAGAAAATCTTTGGGACTCTTCTTCCCTCTTTGATATTGACAGTTTAAGCTTACAAGACATCTTTGAAATAGCAGAAGTGTTTGATCAGGAGATGGAACTCAAAAAAATAGCACTCCGCTTAATTGATCCTGAATTTTTACTTACTCAATCATCGATTGATGTAACCGCAGATTTAAAGACCCGCTGCGAAGACAAAGGTTTTGGAATTCCTTCTACCGTTGTTGTTCAAGGATTAAATCTAACACCTGATGAATATGAAGAAATATCTAGAAAGAATGGTTCAACATCGCATCAGCCAGGGGCACGCAGTAAGCAATCTCGTTCTGCAACGACTGCTTTTACAGAAACTAAATATATTGAAAGACTTTCGCCTGAAGAGGCTGAATCTTTCCAAAAAGCTTTAAATGCTTTTTCTTCGCTTGAACAATTTTTACCAAATGGTCCACTCAAACCAGTAATTCAACAAAAAATAAAGGAAATTGGAGATACCTTAAATTCAGGAAATACTAAACAAACTCTTTATTTAATTAATTCATTGCAACAATTTACTTTGCCTTTAAGGCTTCAAACTCAGCTTCGGCAAGGGGAATCGTTTTTAAATAAATTCATCGAACTTAGAAGTCAAAATATTCAAAAAGCAAAAGAAGAACAACAAAGATTATCTTTACAAGCTCAAGCAGCGCAAGATGCTAAAACTGGAGCAAAATCCTTTGATCAAAATTCACTTGAAATTGATTTTTCTCGCATCCCTCTTTCAGAGGACAAACAAAATTACAACAGCTTTTGGGGACGCTTTTCTACTGAGGAAATTGAATCTTTTATTGAGTTTTTTCATGGGCGAATTGGCTGGGATGAAATTAATCCCGCTCGATTAAGGATATTTATTAATTCTTTGACGACTGAATCAATCGATCAAGAGGGATTTCAGCCGCAAGTACTCATTACTCTTTTCGGAGAACAATCATCCGAAACTGATATTGAAAACCAAAACAGAATTTCTGCCATTCTTTCTTTAAATGAAATACTCTTTCATCGCAAAGAGAAAGTAAGAATTGAAGAGGAAAAAAGACAAACAAAAGCGAAAGAAAGTGCAATAAAATCAGCAACTACTCCCAGTTCCAGTCCTGCCAAGAAGAAAAAACCTAAAGTTACATCTCTTCATACACCACTTAGAACGGTTATTCCAAGCATCGATCGCGAAGTCACTGGAGCTGTTTTTAGTAAAAACTCTTTATTTGGTGGTCTGGTAAACGCACAGCTTTTAACCCAGTTAAAGATTTCCAGACAAAGACTAATAGCTTCCATTGCCTCGCCGGTTCTGGTTTTTAATAACTATGAGGAATACAGAAACTCGCCTGAATACAACGATATTGAAGGCATTCGTTCTTCTGGAGCGACATTACCAACAATTGAGATTGAAGGAAAAAAATATTTTACGACACAAGTTTCACCCGACGAAATGGAAAGGCTTAAGCCAGCGTCTCAAAAAGGACTTGGAGCTATTCAAGAAATCAACGGAGATTACAGAGGAATAATTGGCACTGGCGGTTTGAATGAAGAAGCACTCCAAATCGAAGACACAAGGTTAGACTCATTGATTCAATGGACTAAAGGGATTAATAACAGCCAGATAAACAGAGAATTAGTGGGTGATTTTATTACATTTTTAATTGAAGAAAATCAAAAACTAATTCCTCTCGGTCAAAGTTTTGAATTACTCTTAAATTGGCCTCCGGAAGGATCGATTGGAGGCAAAATCAGAGATTTTTCAAGTTTGGATTTACAAGCTGTAAAAGACTTTCAAATAGGAGAAGACAAGATAAACAAGCTATCAGACAAACAAATAAAAGGTTTACTCAACGCTTTAGAACACAATTTACAACTCTCCAAAACCCGTAATCATATTAGAAATGAGTTTCTCCGCTTGTTTGAATTAGAAAAAACAAACACAGCAGCATCTCATAAAGAAAGAAAGCAACTCAACATAGGTTTTTCAAATGATTTAGAAAAAGCAGGCATCCACCCTCAAGTTGTGAAAGCTGTTTTAGACTGCCCTTACGAAGAACTTCTAAGACTTGCTCACAGATCTATTTTCCTAAATCCATCTGCTGATGAAAATGATATTTTTCTTCTTTCAAATACAAGCAATTTTAAAGAGTTAGAAATTATCAATTGTTCTTATCAAGGTGACATAGAAGATTTAAAGAGTAACGGAATTCCCATAACAATTAACCAACTTTTAGAGATTATGAGGGAGCACTTTTCAGGAGCAACAGCGGTTCTTCCTCAAGCACAAATTATCGAAGACGCTTCCAATGAATTGCTAGCAAGAATTATTAACCTCTCAAAAAAAGACATAAAAGCTATAAAAAATTTCTTGGAAAATTCTACAAAGGGTGTCAACTCTCATTCACAAGGCAAATTAGAAGATGACTTTAATTTTTATCGAGCGGCACTATCACAAGAATTACCACACTTATTCAAAGAATTACATAGAAGATTATATATATCGGTCTGTGATATAGCCTCAGAGCTTAGTTGTAGTGAAGGTAAATATGTAGAAGCAATTAAATATGCTCGAAACACATTAGAACTTGATCCAGGTTCCTTGAAAGCTAATATCTGTGAACTAACAGCCTTAGCTTCAATAGGCAGATTTGATGAGATGGGTCAGAGACTTAATCAAATTAAAACAGAACAAAAAGAAATCGCTCAAAAGTCAGAATTTAAGTTTCTTGAGTCTCTTTTATTAATATCAGAAGGTAAATTTGAAAAGAGTTACGAGCTTCTGAAAAGTTTAAAAATTCACCGCACTTATAATTTGGCACTAACTAGAAATGTTATTTGTATCTTACTTGAACACAGATTAGGTCGTAAAATAAGCGATGAAACGGTGAAACAAATTAGTAACACTAGCATTTCTTCTCCCAAAGATTCAAGAAAAATTATTGGTGAAACTCTTGATTATCTTGTTGCTGCTAATTTCTTTGATCCAAAACCAAAAAATGGAGATGTGATTCTTACTGTAAGCGCTCCTTCACAAAATCTTATAAGCTTAAACGCAACTCCCGGAGTGGGTCTAGTAATTCAATACTTTACCAAAGTAAATTAAGTAGATTTATATTTTTTGTTAGTTTTTCTTTTGGCTTTGGATACTTTCACTTCTGTTGGTTGTGAAAGAACAAATGGCTGAGTTTTACCGTCAAATGGTTGATTGAAAGGTTTTATATTCCTACAATCCGGATAACCACTACAACCCAAAAAGGGACCACGCTGGCTCTTGCGTTTAACCATGTGTTTTCCACATTTATCACAAAGCTCAAAACCAGATTTCTCTAAAGCCTCTTTAGGTGTTGCTTTTACTTTATTTTCTATTTCTTCATTAAACGTAATTACTAAACTGTTCCAGTCAAGCTCTCCTTCGGCTACTTTATCGAGAGAGCTTTCCATTTCGGCGGTAAAACCGTAATCCATCCAGGAAGTCGCAAAGGTTCCTAAAAGCAAATCCACGAGGACTTCACCCACCGCTTCGGCCCAAAATTTACGCTTTTCTTCGCGGACATAACCTCGCCTTTTTATGTTTTCCATAATGCTCGAATAAGTCGAGGGACGGCCGATTCCAAACTTTTCTAAGGTTCGAATGAGAGTTGCCTCCGTGTAACGGCTGGGTGGTTTAGTTTTGTGCTGAGAAGATTTGATTTCATTGAGAAGCAAATTATCGCCGACTTTTACCTCCGGAAGAAGAGCTCCGTCTTCGTCATCTTCGTCGGCATCACCACCGTCTTTGTCTTTAGTGCTTTGGGCCGCCGAACCAGTGAGCTTTGTCCAACCATCAAAGATTATCTGGCGGCCAACTGCTCTAAATAATCCGGGGCCGTTTTCGGTATCGATGGTTGCTACATTAAAACGAGCTGCAGCCATTTGGCAAGCCACAAACTGCTTCCAAATCAGCGAGTAAAGAGCCAACTGATCGGCATCCAAACTTTTTATATTTTGGGGAGTCTGGTCAACATTTGTCGGACGTATGCATTCATGCGCTTCTTGAGCATTACCACCCTTTGCTTTGTAAAAATAAGGTTTGGCCGGAAGATATTCCGCAGGAAAACTTTTTTGGACATAACCACGCACCATAGCAAGAGCTTCCTGACTTATAGCCGGTGAATCGGTACGCATATAGGTTATTAGAGAATCCTCATAAAGAGCCTGTGCAACCTTCATGGTCTTTTGAGAATTCCACTTTAACCTTACGCTTGCCGCCTGCTGAAGAGTGCTGGTGACATAAGGTGCATAAGGATTTTTGCTCTGCACCTCTTTGGTTTGGGCAACTACTGTCCAGGTACCCGCTTTAAATTTTTCGAGCAACTCCTCTGCTTGCCCTTTATCGGCCAAAACAATTTGTTTTTTCTCTTTACCTTTTTCAATCGATGAGACCAAAGCTTTGCCTTCAAGCGTAACAAGTTCGGACCAAAAATTATTTTGTGGCTCATTAGCAAGTTCTGGAGTGGTATTAGCTTTTATTTTCCAATAGTTTTGGACAACAAAGTTTCTGATTTCACGCTCCCTTTCAACCACCAATCGAACCGCCACCGATTGAACACGTCCGGCGCTTGTTCCAGCATTTTGGGCCGCCCACACCAAAGGAGAAACCTTAAAACCCACCAAGCGGTCAACAGCTCTGCGAGCCTGCTGAGCATTTACTAAATTTGCATCCACCCGACGAGGATTGGAAATAGCCTTGAGAACAGCTGATTTAGTAATTTCGTTGAAGGCAACCCTTTTTATTTTTGGCCAATTCTCTTTGCCGAGAACCAAACCAACATGCCAGGCAATGGCTTCTCCTTCACGGTCCATATCCATAGCCAGGTAAATTTCGTTTGCATGCTCTGCTGTGGCTTGCAGAGATTTAATTGTATGAAGTTTTTCAGCAGAATTTATATACTGAAGCTGCACTCTGCCGTTTTGAAAGACAACGCCTAATTCCTTTTTAGGCAAATCGCGTATGTGCCCAACGGATGCAGTAACCTGCCAACCATCTTCGAGGAAGGAACGGATTTTTTTAATCTTACCGGGGCTTTCTACGATTAATAATTTCATTGCAAAAGTTCAAAATCTAATTTTAAAACTAAAAGTCGAAGCTAAGTTAATTCAACATATCAAAGCTTGCTTAACCTCACCCAACCCTCTCCTAAAGGAGAGGACTTCAAAGACCTTCTAAAGATGCCCTATTAACTAATTATGCGGATTTTTTAAAAGATTGAGAAACAAGTTAGAGAGAGATCTGACAAAAGGAAAAAGAACAAAGCAAAAATTTAAATTAAAAGGGAGGTTACAAGGGGCTTAC
>JANRMG010000135.1:0-6868 GCA_033761855.1 Candidatus Caenarcanales bacterium | reverse complement strand
ATCAATGGTATCCGGAGGCGGCTCGATTGATGGCCTTAAAGGGTGCTGATTTCTTAATCTATCCAACCGCGATTGGATGGCACCCACCAGACACTCAAGAGGAAAAGCAAAGACAACAAGATTCCTGGATTACTATTCAGAGGGCACATGCAATTGCAAATGGTTTGCATGTTTTTAGCGTTAATCGTGTCGGTTTAGAAAAAAGCCAAATTTCAAAAAGCGAAACTTCAGAGATTGAATTTTGGGGAAGCAGTTTTATAGCCGATCCTCAGGGAGTAATTTTAAAAATGGCTTCCAAGGATAAAGAAGAAATTATTATTCATGAAGTTGCGCTTCAAAGAACAGAAGAGGTTAGACGTTTATGGCCTTTTCTTCGTGACCGAAGAATTGATTCTTACGGCGATTTGACAAAAAGATTTTGCGATTAATCTTTGGGGAGTAAAGTTTTGCTGAGAAGATGAAGTCAGAAAAAAATTTTGATTAACTGATATTAATATTGTTGTTGAATAACAAACATTAAATTGCTAGAATCACGTAAAGTCAATTTGGAAATCTATGGAAAAGTCACAAAAGTTTTTCTTGCAAAGATTTTCCTTGATAACATTTTTTCTTTTCTCTGCCCTTTTTCTTCTAAGGCTCAAAGGCAGTTCCGAAGAAGTAACAGTAAGAGCTTTATGTTATGGTCCGGGGCTTTATGGACAAAAAACTGCAAGCGGACAAATTTTAAATACTGCAACCACTGGTGTTGCCCACCGGAACATAAGATTAGGGAGCAACATTAAATTAAAATATCAAGGTAAAGAATTAGAAACAAAAGTCATCGATCGTGGCCCGTTTACAAGAGGCGTTGAGTTGGACCTTACAGAGGGGCTTGTTAAAAGTTGGGGTTTTCAAAACTGCCGTCACTTTGGTGTTCGTAAAGTTGTGATTGTTAAAGAATAAATTTATTTACTAAACCGAATTACGACTAGCATTAATATTCGCGGCAAGAGACTTGACTACAATTTTCTGGAGTGCTTCAATCTGAATTAACGGTAAAGCAGTCTCTTTGTCTTCTTCATCGGCCTCACGAAGCTTGCAAAGAGCATAATGCTGAATAATTAAAAGAGGGAGGATGATTTTTTCTCTTAGCTGAATTGATTCTCTAGATATGGTGGCTTGCTCCATTAATTGTTTTTGTCCACTAACGGTTTTAAGCATTTGCTCCGTGAGTTGAGCTTCTGAATAAAGCTTTTGCCAAAATGCGTGAAACTTTTTATCTTTTTCTAAATAATAAGTTAAAGGAAAAAATGACTTACTTAAGCTCTGCATAGCATTTTCAATCAAAGTTTTAAAGAAGATTGACTTGCTGTATAAGTTTTGTAACTCTTTTAATTTACCTTGCTTACTCAGTATCTCTAATCCAGCTCCCAAACCATAAAACCCCGCAATATTTTGTTTCATTTGAGTCCAGGCTCCAACAAAGGAAATAGCTCTTAGGTCTTCGAATTTTAACTTTGTGCTCTTGTTTCTCTTTGTTGGACGGCTGGCAAAGTTAAGCATGTCATAATATCGAAGAGGTGTAACTTCTTCTAGATAAGGCACGAAAAGAGGATCATTGCGCAGTTCCAAATAAGCTTTGTAGCATTCTTTTGATATTTCATTCATTAAAGAAATATCTTTGTCTGTCAAATCGTAGGTTTCTTCACTAAAAAGTTTCTTTTCTAAACCCGCCGTAAACAGCTGCTCAAGGTTATAAAAAGCAGCTGCTTGACTTCCAAAGTTTGAAGAAATTGTTTGTCCTTGGATTGTGAGCTGAATCTCATCGTTTTGGATGTGGTTGCCCATGGAACGGTAAAACTCGTGGGTGTTGCCGCCGCCTCTGGACGGTGGGCCGCCACGACCATCAAAGAAAATAACTTTAATGCCATGTTTTTTAGATAGTTGAGTTAATCGGCGTTTTGCAAGATAAATAGACCAATTCGCTGTTAAGTAGCCGCCATCTTTGGTTCCATCAGAGAATCCAACCATTATAATTTGTGTTTTATTTCGTTGCTTTAAATGCTCGCTGTAGAGCTTGTTTTGGTAAAGCTCATCCATAACGGCTTCGGCGTTTTCCAAATCATCAACGGTCTCAAAGAGGGGAACAATATCCAGTTTTAAATCTTTTAAATTCCAGCCTTTTTTCTCACAATTCGCGAATCGGCTCAATGTGAGGACCTCAAACACATTCAAAGATGATTGGGTATTGCTGATGATGTAACGATGAAGACCCTTTTCACCGTTCTCTTCTTGAATGGAAGACAGTTCATTTAAAGAAAGTAAAGTCTCAGAGGCAATAGTTGAGAGCTCGTTCTGGGAAGCTTCTATTTTCTTTTTTTGCTCAATTAATTTGAGAACAAATTCTTTACGCTCTCCCGGAGAGAGACTAGAGTAATTTTCTTTTTCCAGTATCTCAGATAAAACTTGCGAATGAATTCGACTATCTTGTCTTAAATCGAGAGAAGCAAAGTGAAAGCCAAAAATTTGTACTTTGGCAATAAGCTCATCCAAATGGTTAATAAACAGTCCCAAATGTTGTTCAATAAGGTTTTGCCTTATTCTTTTAAGTTCGGAAAGTAGTTCTTTTGGGTTTGAATAAACTCCTTCAGCACTTTGAGAGGTTTCCGGCAAATCGTTCTCTATTTGGCAGAGTTGAAGTTTGGTGCTTTCGTTCAATTTTTTTTCTATTTCGGCAAGTTGTTCATAAACACCATCAAAAGTCAGCCTTCTTTGGAGGGCTTTAATGTCTTGTCGGTAGAGCTTTAAGAGCGAGTTTTTAAGAATGCTTGCAACTTCTTTGGTGATTTGTGTCGTTACAAAAGGGTTTCCATCCCTGTCTCCACCCGGCCAAAAGCCAAGTTCAAGCAAAGAAGTTTCGCCGAATGATTTTTCTTGAGTCTCAAGAGAAGCTTCGATTTTCAATTTGATTTGAGGAAGCACCTCATAAAAAATATTTTCAAGATACCAAACTAAACTTTTTGCCTCGTCCAGCGGAGAGGGTTTCTTGCGATTTTTAAACCGCGTCTTGCCCATTTGCATCAACAACTTATGAATTTGCTCAAGTTTATTTTCTTTAATCGAAGTTGCTAAATCAGACAAAATACCTAGTACTGTGCCCGGGTAAAACTGCGTAGGATGAGCGGTTAGAACAATTCTAGTTTTGTAACTTGTAAGTTCTTTTGCCAAGTTGTCTAGCTGTTTGGAATCATCTAGACGGTTGATAAGGTATTCAATGCTTCCAGAGCCCTTCGAGTCATGTGTAAATTCAAAGGCAGCCTCTTCAAGAGCATCGAATAAAACTACCTGTCTTTCAACAAACTGCAAAATTCTAAATAAATCTCTAATATTTTCTTCCGATTTTTTCTCCGGGTCGGCCCTTTCAGGTTTATCTTTTAATTCTCTATTCGCATTAACCTCGGCAAAAAAGTTTTCTACAATTTCAATCGGTGTAATTTTGTTTTCTAATTTTTCCTTTAAATTACTCGAAAACATGGCCAGATGGGCGCCCGTATTTTCCAGGTCATCAAAAGGTAAAGTAACAAATAAACCGTTGTAGATTTGGTATTTCATGGAAACCAGATCATTAAAAGCTTTTAAATCTTTTTTCTTTTTGTTCATGGTGCTTGGATTTCGTTAGATGAGCCGTTTGAAATCTCTTTCAGGGAGCCTGTTTCCAGTATGTATTTTTTCTTGCCTAGAGAGTCTAAATGGCCATTGTTAGCGAAAAATATAATTGTTGGTGCAAAGCCAAAGAGAGTTGCAAGAGAATCAAAAATATGCTCTTGAGTTGGCTCTGACAGGTTACTTAAAACTTCATGGCTAATCAACAAGAGTCTCGGTGCAGATACTAAACCTCTTGCAATTAAAATTCTGGAAATTTGGCTGGTTGAAATATTGGCTCCCTGAGAAGCCAGTTGTGATTTTAAGCCACCTGTCATTGAGTCAACATCTTCAGTAAGACCTACCAAATCAATAATTTTGCGGAGAGGAATTACTTCTTCTCTTCCCAGCAGGACATTCTCTGCGATAGTGCCTTCAAAAATAGCATTTGTATCAGATTTAATTATGCTTACAGATTGACCCAGAGAGGCAAACTTAATGTCTTTTATTTCAATATTATCTAAGTAAATAGTTCCTTTTGTCGATGGATAGAGACCAGCCAATAAATTTAAAAGGGTCCTTTTGCCAGATCCTTGTCCTCCGCTTATAATAACTCTCTCTCCTGGTACCGTTGAAAAATTCAGTCCTTTGATTATCTCTCCAGAAGAGGGTTTTTCATCGTTATAACGGAAAGTCAGATTACGACATTCAATTTCTATGCCAGCTTTTTTATAAGGTAGATCTTTATTCCCTTCTTCCACCCGTTTAGAAAAGTTTTTCAGGAATTCCAACTTAGCAAGAGAAGTCAAAAGATCGTAGAAAACGTCTGCCTGACCTACTACTTTGTCTATTCCTCCAATTATAGATGCAACTACAAGTTCAGCTGCAATTAACTGACCCAGCGTTAATTGTCCTTGAATAACAAGCCAGCCTCCCAGAGCCAGCAAGCTGCCATTTGCTATTACTTGAACAATAAAACTACAAATGAATTGCCTGATGAGGATTTTAAAATGTTTGTTGCGAGCTTTAATGTATTCAAGATTGATTGAATCAGTTTTTTGAAAGACAAGGTTGTTGCCTTTGGTAAGTTTAAAGTACTCGTTGCAATAACCTAATTCTTGTAACCAATGGATTAACTCGTATTTGTGTGTAGATTCAACCAAGCTAGTTCTAAGACCACCTATTCCGCCAAGCATTAAGGCACTCAGGGTCCCTATCACCAAAAAGGTTGTTAGCAGAATAAAAAAGGGATGGTAAAAAGCCAAAATGATTAAACCCACAATAGCTTGAAGAGCTGCTCCTAATCCGTTTACCAATAGTTTTGCATAACTCTTTTGTAGAGTCATAACTTCGAAGAATAAATTTATTTGTTTATTGCCCAAGGCACCCATTGGAGCAAGCTTTATGCGGGTCACCATGTCAAAAGCATTGTGCACAAAAAGCCTTTGTTGAATTAGTTCAACAATATATCTTTGAACTACCTGAAATAATCCCACTAAAAACAGAGCCGTCATCACCAAGATAGAAAGAATGATTAACGGTTGAAGTAGGACTCCGAACGCAACTATGCTTACAAGCTCCTGAACGGCCAGAGGAACAATAAGGTACAGTAAACCTATAACAACTGCATATAAGGTAACTATTCCTATATCAGACTTCTGAGCTTGAATTGAGTCCAGAAATAGTTTTGTACCGTTAATTTGATTTATCTCTGCCATAGCAAATTATTATAACTTTATCTCTTTCTTTTCGCTTTCAGAGAGCATTTTTAATGATGAGAATTGCTTTGTATTATGTTGTCTTGGTGTCATAATTTACTAATCCAGGTTTTATCAAAGTTTGGAATAGACCACTCACCAATGGCATAGCGGTAATTTGCCAAGGCTTTTTGATGATCAGCTAGGGCTTCAATTAATTTAGTTTCGGCTTGAGCTGCACTTATCTCACGTTGGTTGAGTAAAAATAAATTACTGCTACCGAACTTAAATCTTATTCTTTCGGCTTCTGCTAATTGATTTAATTGATCAAAGGCTTCTCTGGATCTTGCGATTCTTTCTCGTGAAGTCTCCAAATAAGAGACAGCATCACGTATTTCGTTTGAAATAGCAGCTTTTATTTGTCTTTGAGCCAATGAGTTTTTTTCGAGTTTGGTTTTGGCTTTTAAAATTTGGCTTTTGGCTTTTAAAGGGTAAAGTGGAACATCAAGAACCAGCGAACCTCTAATGTTGGTTCCGTCATCAAAGTCTTCCAGGCTTTGGGTTGGCAAAACCTCTAAATCAAGTTTGGGGAGCATTTCATTTTTGGCAAGTCTTAAATTAATGCTTTCTTGCTTGGATTCAATGTCTAGTAAAAAAATCTCCGGCCTCATTAAAGCTGAGAGTTGATGCTCATTAATGATTTCAGTTTTGATGGAAAGAGGCTCTGGAATGCTTTCTGGAAGGTTTTTGTAAGATGGAGTGAAAAGATCCAACTCATTCATCCAAATGTACAAAGACAAAGAGATGGCTTCTTTCTCCAAATCTCTTCTGGCTTTAATTAATGCTTCTTCTCGACTGGTAACTTGGCTTTGGGCTTCTACAAAATCAATGGGTGGGCTTGCTCCTTCTTTCACTCTTTCATTTGTGCCTTCCAATCGTTCTTTAGAAAGTTGTAGCATTTTTTCTGCCACTCTATAATTCATTCCGGCCATTACCCAAGACCAGTATTTGTGAGAGGACTCTAAAAATAAATCGGCGCGCTTTTTTAGAATGCCATATTCAGCACTTGAACTCAGTAATTTGGCTTGTTTAAGATCTGCCCTGTAGCTGTCGATTAATAAATTTCTTAAAATAGGAAGGCGCAACCCAAAAGACATCTCTGAATCGTTATAACCATAGAGTTTACTTTTTTTTACACTGTCTAAAAACGCTTTATTGGAATTGTAAATAAGACCATCCTCAGCTAGAACAGGCAGAGTGGTTGCACGCACCGAACCAATTAACTCAACCGCAAAAGGGCTTTGCCAGGACAGCTCACTAGAAAAAGTAAAACCCTCTTTTCTTTTTAAATCAAGTTCTCTATAACTCTCTAGAAGGCTTCTTTGGGCGAACCTAGGAATAAAAGAACTTTTTGCTCCCATAATTTCGGCTTTTGCCAACTCTCTTTCTAGTTCGGCACTGTCCAAAGAGGGATAGTACAAATCAACTTGTCGGTGAACATCCTCTAATTCAAGCGTTTTGTCTGAAAGCCAAAGATTTTTTGTTAGAGT
>JANRMG010000134.1:0-3288 GCA_033761855.1 Candidatus Caenarcanales bacterium | reverse complement strand
AGATTTATAAACAAGCTTTTGGAAACGATAGAGTGTTTCGAGTTGTAATGAATATTTCAGCCAGTCCCAAAGAAGCTGGAAGTGTTTTTTACAAATCGGGCGGAACAATAATTTTTGAAAAAGGCCACTCACTCGCTCAATTGCTCCACCAATCGTTTTTAACTGTTAAGGTGGACAGCAGGATTAGCGAGAATATAGATTGGGAAATTTGGAACAAAGCAGTTTGGAATGCCTCTTTCAATACGGTTACCGCTCTTTCAAGATTAACCACAAGCCCAATTTTGCAAGACCCAGACGGACTTAAATTAATTCGCAGCCTTGGAAAAGAAGTTTGTAAGCTGGCAGCGAGTTACAGCATTCATTTACCAGAAGAACTAATTGAGCAAAAAATAGATTTTACTTTAAATAAATTAGGAGACATTACAAGCTCAACCAGAGAGGATGTTTTGCAAGAAAAACCAATTGAATACGAAGCAGTTATTGGTGATTTAATCGACATTGCCAGAGAGAGAAAAATCGAGGTTCCTTATTTAGAGACTGTTTTCACCCTATTGAAGCTTTTAGACAAGAGTTTTAAAAACAATTAACGAAACTTTCACCAAGGTAAACCATTGAGATTTATTGTCTTTGGATAAAGCGATTGAGCCTTACTAAAGTTTTTCAACATTGTATTACTGCCCCAAATTCTCTTTCCAAAGGGCTGACTAAATGTAACTTCACTTTTCACTAAATACCAATTTAATCTTTGATAATAAAGAACTAGCGAGTCCGAACAGAAAAGCAATCCATAGCTAACCTCGTCTTGGTTCGTCAGCATTTGGTCATAAAAGTTCATCAATTCAAGGCCGTAGCCCTTCCCTCGGTGCTCTGGCAAAACAATAAGATTGCTGAGACCAGCGACCAATTCTGTATCATCATCAAAGTTACAATTCCGTTCAACGATATTTACAAACCCAACAACGGTTTCTTCGAATGAGGCCAAAATTGTTTTAGTTGGTTTTGACCATCTCAATTTTTTTATAATTTGAATTTTTCCAAATTCCTCTTTGACCGCTAAAGAAACTAGATGACGGTTTTCAGAGCTTAATTTTTCGTGTTTAAAGCTTTCAATTTTTAAATCATTTTTCATATTTTTTAAATGGTGACTATAAAATTTAAATAATGCAAAAATTTTTTTTATTAATTTTACTTTTAATCATCTCTTGCACTAGCTCTTTCATGGGCACTTCTACAAGCAAAGCCGAAAGAATTACTGATTCAATCATCGATCCCAACAACTTTGATAGCCAAAGACTTGAATTTTTTATTCACGAACGTGTAAACCAAATCCGTGATAGTTACAACGTTGCGCCACTTGAGCTAGAGACTAAACTCCAACAGGCAGCCGCATCTCAGGCCGAAAATATGAAAAACTGGAACCGTGTTAGCCACCATCAGATCAGCCTTAGTAAATTCTCACTTACAAATCGGGTACAGTATTTTAATATAAAAAACAAACATGTTGGAGAGAACGTCGCAGACGTCTATTTGGATGTACCAATGAAAGTAAACTTTGCAAGCGATATTTTAGTTGTAAAAACTTACAAAGAAACCGCTGACGCTCTAGTTTTATCTTGGAAATACTCTCCAGGACACTTCAAGAATATGACAGATCCAGATTTTAAATATACTGGAATCAAGGTCCAGATCAATCCGAGCAAAAAAACAGTTTATGCCGCTCAGGTTTTTGGTTCGGAGATTTAATGTTTCAATTTCGCCAATATGATATATTTACACGCAATTTATTATTTCTTAAGGTTTTATTTTTATGATCAGATTACTCGCTGTTTCTCGCTTCCATTCGGGTAGAAGAATTAAACTGAAATCAGAAACTCATGCGATAAAAAGTAAAAAAAATTTCTAAGCTTAATTCTTCAGAAGCCGTTCATCCGGCTTTACAAAGAGCAAAAGAAATTCAAGAAAGATTTAGAATGGATTTTAAAGAAAATATTTTAACCCCTGAAACTACAATTAATTTTTTTGCTGAGCTTAGAGAAGCTACCGAACCAAATGATTTTAATAGGGCTCAACAACACGAATATATAGGCATTAGATCTGAATTTTGTCTACTAGACGCAGTGGTCAGTTTAAGATGTTTAGGAGAATACTTTAATGAAGAAGCTTTTCCAAGCAATTGATTGCATACTTACAATTCCTAATATTGAAACTGAACTGAAACTTAAAGAGTATTTAAGAGAAGCTGCTTCTTCACTGGAAGAAATTAGTTTAGATTGTATAAATAAAGAACTTGAAATTGCTGTAAGGGTTAATAAGCAAAATATAGATACATTAATAGAGCATTTAAGCCTTTTAGGAAACTAATTCAGTAGACTTAATTAAAAAAAAGAACTGCAAACTTTATTACTACAAAAAACAACAATTTAACCAAATAAAAAGTAAGTGGTTGTAATGCTTTTGTAAGGAGCTTTTCAACTAAAAAATTTTTTACAAAACACAACAGCAATAAAACAAGCACTCAATCAAGAAAAGAAAAAAATAAAAGTTTTTTATTTTTTTTGTTGCATATTTGCGAGTGTATCTTGCATCCATCCATCTTCTTTTCCAAAGCTCATAAATGTACATTTGAATTATCAAGTGCCCTTTTCCATCATTTCAAAAGAAAGGCCAGTGATTCATGAGTGTATTTAAGAAAGGTTTTACCATTGAAAGTTACTGCAACTATAGGACAGAAAGACCTGTTTCAAAGAATATTAAAATATCCAAATTGGCAACAAAGAAGTATCTTGCCAAGATTCAGAAATGAAGTAGGAGAACAATTAGGAGCACTTTATTCATTATTCGAAATGAACACTCCCGGAAAGGATGGATTAACACCAAGAGAAAAATATTTATTAAAATCTCACAAAGATAATTTAATTAATTCCTTTGTTTTAGCTGAAAAGGGCAAACCTTTATACCTAGCTGAATATCTACTTAATATACTAGGAACCAGTTCGGAACAAGTAACTAACGCTATAAAAAGGACTTTATCGTGGTTCAATTCATCAAAACAAGAAAATTCAAAATTTAGTTTTAATATTTTGAATTTTCTTCTTGAACAAATTATTGAAGTGAAAGAAACTTTAAATGAATCTTTATTGCATTACTTCGATACCTTCCAAAAATACCAGACGAAAGCTCAAATGCATATTGTATTAAAATACGATACAAACAAAACTGGTAAAGGAGATAAAGATGATAAAGGCTGTACCGCTATAGGACAGCTTACCGGATTAATATCCAACAACT
>JANRMG010000133.1:0-17287 GCA_033761855.1 Candidatus Caenarcanales bacterium | reverse complement strand
CTGTCATTCCAAATCTGATACTTCCAAAATTCTTTAGCGCCACTTTGTCTGTAATAATGGCCGAAGCGCGTGCCACTTTGTTCTCTGTTTTATTCTTGCTTGTCTCTGTCTTTTTACTGGGCCCCGATTGAAGAGGGAAGCCAAAGCCGCCAAAAAACAGCAGGAGACAAATCAAAGCAGAATTATAGAAAGATTTATTCATGAAAAAATTGTAAATCTTTATTTACAACTAATTGTAAAGATCGTGATTTAAAAACGAAATACTTTTTCAAAATTTTATTTAAAGACTTCGCTTTGCTTTTTTGATTATATATTGTGTTTCTTTAGAATTACTTTCTGCAAGCCATTTCTCGCAAAGGGCAAGTACCCATTCGGGGTTGCTTTTGGCTGCATCGTTTAGCCAATTGCCAACGCTATCGCAAACATACTTTGAGGAATCGGTCTTGAGCGGCTCAAGGATGGGCAGGGCCAAAGAGGGATTCTCTTTTAATTCATTAATATGTTTGCACCAAACCCCGCGGGGTCTTGTAATTTCGCTTGCAAAGCGTCTTGAACCTTCGGCTTTGTCTTTTGCCCAGTTTGTAAGAATTTTAATGGAAGCTTTAAGTTCTTTAGCGGTTCTCGGTCGGGTTGTAAGCCAGGCCAGTTCTCGGACGCCAAAGTGCTTGTCGTCGGCAAAGATTTCGATTTTTTCAAACATTTCTGCAAGTGAAAGATTTTCGTCGTTTCCAATCATAAAGGCAGCCCAACACCTCACTGTATCGGATCGATGATGAGAAAGCAGCTTTAATAATTCTTCGTCTTTTTCTTTGTAAACGATCTGCAAAAGCTCAGCGCTGATTATTGCACTCTTTTTTCCTGCAGTCGCTTTGCCGGTAGAATCGAGATCCTTAAGTTTGAGGATTATTGGTTCTAAATATTCTTGGCGCTTGTTTTGTTTGAGGAAAACTTCTAGTAAGCGCTTTTGATCGACAGCAAGCCATTCCATGAGGTTTGCGGTTTCAATTTTTCCGCTGTTTAAGATCTCTAAAACCTCGGGCGGGATTTCGGCCATTGAGCGAGCGCCTTTTCTTTTTGTGGTTTTCGCTGTTTCTTGTATCTCTGGTTTTTTCTTTGGCATTTAAATTATTAAAGCGTATTTTGGCTTTATTCATTTTAAGGTTTGCGGCTTTCCTCTCCACCAAAGACTTGAAAAAAAACTAAATTAAATAGGGGATTAAAAGCCCAGAATGCTTGCCCCGTCTCGTTTTTGTGCAACTCCTGCAAATGTACGATGAGTGGTCTCTTGAGGGTTTTCCTGTGGATATATAGAGATAGCTCAAATACGAAAACTTTAAATTCATGTTTAAGAAAAAAGAGATTCTGAAGCTCGCCTCTTTCCTAATTATTTGCAATCTTTTGGTGCAAAGTTCTCTGCAAGCCAATGCTGCAGATACAAATAATCAACAGGTGAATAAGCCTCAAGCCAGCCATAAATCGGGCCAGTCGAGTCAGAAGCAAAGGAAAACTCCTGAGCAGAATTCTAAACAAGCCTCTAAGCCAAGTTTTCCTGGGATTTACATTTCCGATACCGAAAACCGTTGGCACATCTCAGATTACAAATATGAAGAGGGAGAACAATTCGGTTATGTTATTTGCAAAGGTGGTTATATTGGCAGTCCGTTGATTCCAAACGACAAAGCCAGTGTTGATAAATTTTTAGGTTACTGTAAAAGAGGAGAAAGAGTTGGTCCCGGCAAGCTTCCGGTGATTGATGTACCTTCTAACTACGAAACAGACGAGAGAAGTTACAAAGCTTATCATTTACATCTTAATGGACAAAATTTCTTTTTGTGCCGTGGATACTTGAATTCAACGCCTACATGTTCTTATGAAGGTGACAAAAAGGCTATGGCTTTAATGAGCAAAATCAAAAAAGGATTGCCTGTCGGGCCAAGTGAGTCTGGGCCTCCAATCCAAGAATATCGTGAACAGCCACAACAATATATAGGACAAAAACGTTTAGAGTCGGAAGTGATTCACCTTGAAAAAAGAGAAATTGGAAAACGTAGACTGGAGCCAGTTAATGTTGATCCGACGAAGCAGGCTTTGAGTGACGAGATTGCAAGAGAAATTTTAAGCACCTTAAGTCCTTCATCGAGAGCAATTGATTTGTCTGGTGCTAAAAAAATAAAGCTCGAAGCGGTTCCTCTTTCGGCTATGAAAGCAGAATCCGGAGAAAATCTTGCTCCAAGATCTTTGCAAATTAGCGCTGAAGAATTTGAGGCTTTAAAGTCTGGGAGGATAACGCTGGCTGATTTAACTGAAAATCGCGGAAATCTAAATTCTTTGCTTCCGTCTTTGATTGCTACCCAAGAACCAACCAAAAAAGCAATCCAAATTACTCCCGCTGAGCTCGAAGCTCTTCAGAACGGAAGAATAAGTTTGGAACAATTGGCCAGTGGAAAACAATTGGTTGAGGTAAATGCATCGGGTCAAGTTCAGTCTCTTCCAGCCGAAACAACACAAAAGAAAGGTTTGCAAATTACGGCTGCTGAAGCTGAGGATTTAAAGGCTGGACGCGTTACTCTTGAACAATTAATGTCAACTCGCAGTCTGGTTGATTTAAATAACAGCGGAATCTCGTCTGGACAAGCCATGCCTCTGGCTCTTGGTACTCTTGGTGGGTCTTCTCCGGGTGTGCCAAATATTCCGCCAACGGTTAACGGAATGAGCACAGCTGGAGCAACAGTTGTACCAATTACTCCTGAGACTTTAGCTGCCCTTCAGAGTGGCTCAGTCAATATAAATCAGGTTGTCCAGGGTACTGGAATTGCTGGACAAAATCCAATGCAGGCTCCCCCAATGTTAGCTAATGCCGGTATGCCTCCAATGCAAGTTCCGCCCAAGTTTCAAGGGACACAAGGGGTAATGGCACAGCAAATGCCTCCTGGCATGGTTGATCCGATGAACGGAGCCCAGCCCTTGGCTAATGTTGTTGGCGCCCCTCAGAATTTCCAGCCAATGCAACAAGGTATACAAGATCCTTCTATGATGTCTCCTCAAATGCAAATGGCGCAACAAACATGGCAACAACCTTTTCCACAACAAATGCAACCACCAATGCAACAACCAGCTCAGCAAATAGATTCTCAAATGCTGGCTCAGACGGGGCAAAGTAATCCCAATTTAATGCCAAACCCAATGATGGGAATGCAGCAAGCGAATTTTATGCCCAATCAAATGCCTGGACAAATGCCATTGCAAGGACAGCCAATGATGAATGATCCTAATGCGCAATTTTCTGCACAATCTCCGCAACAAGGTTACGGGCCAGAGGGTTTGCAAATTAACGCTCCTCAGGGAGGAGTACCAGATTGGGGTAATATTTCTTACCAAGATTATTATGAGCAACCAACCCAGCAGGGAACTTCTGTGCAGCCTTTGGCTTGGTCTGGCTATTACTTTAACCAACGCTTTTATGGCCCCCCAATGACCTATTCCACCAATGCTATTTATGGTACTCATTCCAACACCATGTATTGGCCGGGTATGCGGAGCAACTTTTAGGTTATTGTTAAAATCTTAAATTTGAGAAACTCAATGAAGAAGGATTTTGTAATATATTGTGTATTAATAAGTCTTTCTTGGTTTTTATGAAAATTAGACCTTCAATAATGAATTCTTCTGCTTCATTAAAAGTAGCTAGTGCAAAACGAAAAGTTTATAACAGTTTTGTTCATGGAAGAAAATATAGGTTTCCAAATGATATCTTTCTTCCTACTCAAACTGTTGAAAATGCAAACGACCCTAAAGCGTTATATATCAAGGCTGGATCAATTGCCACATTTGATGATTTAGGTGGACTTTCTTTTGAAAAAGGGGGATCTTTTAACTCGACAACGCCAAATGAATTAAATAGTTATGTAAATCTTAGTTTTTGTGGCGAAGAACTTTTTAATCAGGCTGAAGAAGTTAGGGATTAATAGTAACTAAACCAACCCCAACAATAATCGCTGTCTCAGCCCGCAAAATGCGTGCCCCCAAGGATTGCTCCTGAAAACCTTTTTGTTTGAGTAATTCTTTTTCGCGTGTGCCAAACCCTCCTTCAGGCCCGAAGATGAGTGTCACCTCCCCCGCCTCCTTGACAGGAGGAGCCAAAGAACCATTGAATTTTGAGTTCCCCCTGTCAAGGGGGTTAGGGGGTGACAAAGCGGAAGAGGTGATTCTCTCCACAAAAGCAATCCCAACTTCATTCTCTTGTAGCTTCAAATCGTCAAAATCAATTGCTGGTTTAATTGTCGGTTCTGCTAATCTCTCCGATTGCTCGACGGCTTCGCGAATAATTTTTCGCCAGCGGGGAATTTTATGCTCCCAGTTTAGGTTTTGTTTGACTGAATGGTCAAAGTTTATAAATTGGAATTCATTTGCTCCAAGCTCTGTGCACTTCTGAAGAACCAATTCATTCTTTTCGCCTTTTAAAATGGGCAAACAAACTCGCAAATGAAAAGGCAGTTCAACCAGTCTTTTTGGGAGGACCTCTAAAGCGGAAAGAGTTATTTTTTCTTTTTCAAAACTTTCTATTCGAAGCAAGAATTCCTGTTTCTGGAAGATCCCAATAATTGTGTCACCCGTGTTAAGTCTCAAAACCCTCTTTATTTGGTGGATTTGCTCTTGGTCTTCAATCGAAGAGGGCTCTTTGTCCAGAAAAAAACGTGGGGTTCTATTGCTGTTCTCTTTCATTTACACAATTAAAGAAGAGTTTGTAATCAACCCAAGTCCCTGCCCAAAGCGCTTTTCGCAAACTGTCCAATCAATATTGTTCATGAATCCATCGATGTAGGAGGCTTTGTTGGTTCCGTGGTCAATCATGTAGGCATGCTCATAAACATCCATAACCAAGACAGGCCAAATGAAGCCGAGCATGCTTCCTTCATTGTGAGCGTCCATTCCATAAATGTTTAAAGTGCCGTCGGTTAAGTTTAGGCCCAAAATCACCCAGCCTCTGGCGGCGGCTCCAGCAGTTTTAAAATTATTGGTAAAACCCTCAAAAGCCCCATAGGTTCTTTCAAGCGCATTAATCAGTTCGCCTTCACCTTGCAGTTGTTTTGGGCTGGAAGATAAATTTGCGAAGTAAAGCTCGTGAAGCACTGTTCCGCCATAGGCAAAGCCTTTGTTTAGGAGAGTATCGTGCGTGATGCCTGAGGCTTTTTCTTGCTCTTCTACTTTGTTGAGAGAACTTACGTATTTTTTGTACAATCCCAAATGCTCTTTAATTTGTCTTGAACTCATGCCTTGCGGAGGTTTAGTTTCAAGAGCGCTAAAATCTCTGGTTTTTAAGGTTCCTTCTCTCCACCATTTCTCGGAGTTGCTTGCCTTTGTGGGGTTTGATACGAGCCCGGGAAGAAGTAATCCAGCACTTAAAGCCGTTCCCATCTTAAGCAGCTCTCGACGGCTAAGTTCAGGGGTTGATTTTTGTTCATTGTTTTCGCTCATATTAATTCTCCTTAAAGTTAATGTATGTTTTTTTGCCATTTTGAAGATTGGTGGCTTTTATTTACAGCTTCTTCTTTATGACAAAGCTCTTTCTTTCCTATTTGCCAAAATCTTAATCTATTTTGTTTTAATTATTTGGGTCACCATTTTTTATTTTGCTAAAAGTTGTTTTGTAAAAATTTAAATTTATAAATACTGGTCTGGCAAAAATAGATTAGTATTTTTTAATTGTTTAGAGTTTTTGTTTTTATGCAGGTCTTTAACAAATTAAAGGAAATCATTAAATCAACCACCCGGACTGATTGTCCGAAGTGCGACTCCGCGCCTGCAAACTCTTTGCGTTTAATTTGGCCCGAAGATGCCTTTAGTGAAAAGCTCTTCAAAATTAAAACCCTCAGGAACGGAGATGGCCTCTACAAGTGCCCAAGCTGCAAAACCTCGTGGGTTAAGCAAGATGCGCATTTAACTTTAGTCAAAAATTTGGATTTAATTTCCCGGTGGAACCAAAAATCCCAAATCTGCAAGCCCGAAATTCTTGAAGATCTTAAAAAGATTGGACAAACGAATTTCTTAAGCTTCCCTTGTTCTTGTGAGTTAAAGAGCGGGAAACAACTCCCTAAATGTGTTATTTCCTTTGTGGATGAGCCTCCACTTTGGTTTACGCCGGAACAAAAAATTATTTTCATAGACGAAGTTAAAGCCGTTGCTCCTTCTACAGCCGCTATTCCGCAGGCAATCCGACAAAAACTCTCTGAATTGTGGGAGCTTACTCTCGGAACCAAGGCGGTTTATGTTAAAGACAAAAACGGTAAATTTTATTCGATTAACGGCATAAAAAACTTTTTTACGGTCGATGAAAGCAATGGCGAAGATTTAGAAGAAGTCGTGGATCTCCCTGAAGGAGCCGAAGTACAACCTTATGAAAGTCCTGATTCGGAGATTGTGACTGTCCTCACTGATTTAGAGCCTCATTTGATGGAGATGTAAAAAGGGTCCCCTCTCTCCTGCCTTGCGGCCCTCTCTCTCCCACAAGGGGCGAGAGGAAAAACCTTTTTATTCTTTGTTTTACTCCCTTCTCCCCTTGTGGGAGAAGGGTTGGGGATGAGGGGTTCCAGACCTCTGGAAAATAAAACTTCCTCCCCAAAAAGCATGTTGTACAATATAAAAACTTTCCTTGCAGATTAGAGTTACAACAAAAGATGGTATTAGCTAATAACTTAGGTTTCCCTAGATTCGGCGCTCAGAGAGAATTTAAATTCGCAATTGAAAAATTCTGGAAAGGCGAAATCCCTGAATCAGAACTGTTAAACAAGCTTTCTGAAATAAAAGCTTACAATTGGAAGCTCCAAAAAGATAATGGAATAGACTTAATTCCATCAAACGACTATACCTACTACGATCATATCCTGGATGCTTGTTGCCTTTATGGTGCAGTTCCAGAGCGCTACTCCAAATTGTTTGCGGGGAATAAAGTTACTTTAGAACTCTATTATGCGATGGCAAGAGGCAACCAAAAGGCCAACGTTACTGCCATGGAAATGACAAAGTGGTTCGATACCAATTACCATTACATTGTTCCAGAGTTCACCAAGAATCAAGAGTTTACTCTTTGCTGGGACAAACCTTTTGCCGAATACCAAGAGGCCCAAAAGCTAGGCATTAAGACCAAACCCGTTTTGGTCGGGCCAGTTACCTTTTTAAGTTTAGGCAAAGAAAAAGAAGAAGGCTTCAGCCGCTTTAGTCTGTTAGAAAACCTAACCAAAGCTTTTGCTGAAGTTGTAAACAAGCTCTCTGAGCTTGGTGCTGAATGGATTCAAATTGATGAACCTTGCTTAGCATTAGATCTTTCCGATGAGCAGAAGCAAGCTTACAAAGCTCTTCCTGAATTACTGAAAAAATATTTAAAGCCAAATCTTAGTTCCAAACTTCTTTTGGCGAGTTACTTTGAAGGAATACAAGAAAACATTAGTCTCGTAGCAGCTCCTCTTTGGGATGGTTTACATGTTGATTTAGTCCGCTCTCCAGAGCAATTAGACTTTATTTTGGCAAGTGCACCAAAAGATAAGTATCTCTCTATTGGATTAGTTGATGGAAGAAATATTTGGAAAAACGATCTTCAAAAGTCAATTCAAACTGCTCAAAAGGCTCTTCAAAAGATTGATCTAAATTATTTGATGATTGCACCTTCTTGCTCTCTTCTCCATTCACCAATCGATTTGAACAACGAAACTAAACTCAATCCAGAAGTTAAGCAATGGCTTTCTTTTGCTGTTCAGAAGCTGCAAGAAGTTAATGCTATAACTCAAACCCTCAATGGAAACGCTTCGGCCGAAATTAAACAATATGTTGAAGACAACTCCAAAGCCTGTGAAGCTAGACGCAATTCACCATTGGTTCACAAATCAGCTGTTAAAGAGCGTCTTTCCAAGCTCCAAAAATCCGATTTTGAGAGAACTTCTCCTTTCAATACAAGAAAGCAAAAGCAGCAACAAGCGCTTAAGTTGCCTCTTTTCCCAACTACAACCATTGGTTCTTTCCCTCAAACAGCTGAAGTTCGCCAGGCTCGTGCTCAGTTCAAGAAGAAAGAAATCACAGCTCAGGAATATGATGCTTTTATCCGCAAGGGAATAGCAGAATCCATCAAGCTGCAGGAAGATATTGAAATGGACGTTTTAGTCCACGGAGAATTCGAACGTAATGATATGGTCGAGTACTTCGGTGAATATATGACCGGTTTTACTACCACTCAAAATGGCTGGGTTCAATCATATGGTACTCGTGGGGTTAAGCCTCCAATCATCTTCGGTGATGTTTCGCGCATTTCGCCAATGACAGTTGAATACTCGCAATATGCGCAATCACTCACTGATAAACCGGTTAAGGGAATGCTCACCGGGCCTGTTACCATTCTTCAGTGGTCCTTTGTGCGTGATGACCAGCCTCGTTCCGAGACTGCAATGCAGATTGCACTAGTTATCATCGACGAAGTCGTCGATCTTGAAAAAGTTGGTATTCAGGTGATTCAAATTGACGAACCAGCTTTCCGTGAAGGACTTCCTCTAAAGAACAAAGATAAAGAAGCTTATCTCAAATGGGCCACCGATAGCTTTAGACTCTCTTCATCAAATGTCAATGATGAAACTCAAATTCACACTCACATGTGTTATTCCGAATTCAACGATATCATCAGCAACATAGCCGACATGGATGCAGATGTAATCACCATTGAAACCTCAAGATCCCAGATGGAGCTTCTAAAGGCCTTTGAGAAATTCGAATATCCAAACGAAATTGGGCCAGGTGTCTACGACATTCACTCCCCTCGTGTTCCGACTCAAGAAGAGATGATTCAGCTTTTGGAAAAAGCCAGCAAAGTTCTTCCAAAAGAAAATATTTGGGTCAATCCAGACTGCGGTCTCAAAACTCGTGGATGGGAAGAAGTTAAGCCCTCACTCGTTAATATGATTCAAGCTGCTAAAGAGCTTCGCAAGCAGTTGGTGAGTGTTAAGTAAATAGAGTTGGTCTAACCAATAAAAAAGCCAGAGCTTTTAGTTCTTTAGAGCTAATTTTTCTGGCTTTTATTTTGGAAAGGTTTAAATGTTAAACTATTTTTCCGAGTTATTTTCGGGATGTGGCTCAGCTTGGTAGAGCGCTGCGTTCGGGACGCAGAGGTCGGAGGTTCGAATCCTCTCATCCCGATTGCTTTAATGACCTAAGTTTGTTTAATCAAGAGACTAATGGTTTCAAGGGAATATTCAATATAGAATTTGTAAAAGAATGAGCTTTTATAAATAGAGGATTGTTTGTCAAAGTCTTTGTGAATAAGCTGCTGATGAAGAGTCCCAATGATAATCTTCTTTCTGAATGTTTCAAAATAATTTAAAAAATCTCTTTAGCACTTGGAAGTCAGATTTAACGGCTGGGATTACAGTTGCTATTGTTGCTTTGCCGTTAGCTCTGGCCTTTGCTGTTGCAAGTGGTGTAGAGCCTAAAGCCGGCTTGTACACTGCCATCATTGCTGGAATCCTAGCTTCGTTGTTTGGTGGATCCAAATTCCAGATTACTGGGCCAACCGGAGCAATGGCTGTTATTTTAATTGATATTGTGCGGAAATATGGGATTGAGGAAGTTTGGTTGGCTGGATTCATGGCCGGAGCAATTCAGTTAATACTTGGCATTAATAAACTTGGGGGTTTAGTTAAATTCATTCCTTATCCGGTAATTACTGGCTTTACAAACGGAATAGCCATAATTATTTTTTGTGGGCAAATAAATAATTTTTTGGGTCTCCAATTGCCTCGTGCCGATGATCTTTTTCTTGAGCTTACAAATACGGTAAAAAATCTTTCATTAGTAAATTGGGCCGCTCTCTCGATTGGTGGCTTAGTTGTTTTAATTAATATTTTTTGGAATAAATTTGATTTTTACATTACTAGAAAAATTCCAGCCTCTCTGGTGTCCTTGGTTTTAGCTACAGCCGTCTGTAACTACTTTGATTTATCTCTGCCGCGAATTGGAGAGATTCCGCAGCAGCTTCCGATGCCTCAGGGGATACCCAATTGGAATAACTTTGCTGTTATTCATAATTTAATGCCAGCAGCTTTGGCTCTGGCTGCTCTTGGCAGTATAGAATCACTTTTGTCTGCAATGGTAGCCGATAGTATGACTGATTCCCAAAGACATGACAGCAACAAAGAGTTGATTGGACAAGGGATTGCCAATATGGTTGTACCTTTCTTTGGTGGAATCCCTGCAACAGGAGCTATTGCTCGCACCGCGGTGAATATCCGCGCTGGAGGAAAGGGTCCCCTCTCTGGCATTGTTCAGGGATTGGTTTTGGCTTTAATTGTGCTGGCTTTTGCCCCTTGGGCAGAGCAAATTCCCCTGGCAGCTTTGGCTGGAATTCTTTTGGTAGTTAGTTTTCGTATGCTGGAATGGGAGGAGGTTAAATTGCTCGTCAAGACTACCCGCTCCGATACTACAGTGCTTTTTCTTACTTTCTTTTTAACCATCTTTTTTGATTTGATTTTGGCTGTTGAAGTTGGATTAATTGCGGCTGGAGTATTGTTCATTAAAAAAATGAGCGACTTGAGTCTTACTAAGATGCCAGAAGAGAAAATATTTGAACCTGGTGTTCCAGAGGAACTTTCCAGGCAAATTGTAGTTTACCGGGTAGACGGTCCACTGTTCTTTGGTGTTGCTGAGCGCTTTGTGAATGTGCTTCATGAAATTACTGAGGTGAAAATACTTGTTTTAAGAATGCGCTACGTCTCCAATATTGATTCGAGTGGAGTGGTGGCTTTGGAAGAGATATACAGAGATCTAAAAAGCAGAGGGTGTAAGCTGGTTTTAAGTGGTATGAGAAGTACTGTTAGGAGTGTCCTCGATCGTTCTGGAGTTTTAGGACAAATTGGCAGGGAAAACTGCTTTGAATCAGCCCAGAAGGCAATAAAGATGAGCTTTGAAGAAATAAGCGTAAATAAGTAACTGTATAATCCGGCAAGATAGTCAACAGGGTCAAGATACAATTGATAAGAGTTTTTCAGAAAGAAGAAAAACATGAAGAAGCAATCAGAGAAGAAATCCAACAAGCTCCTGATTGAATCAGCAATTTTGAGCTTGCAAGAAATTATAACATCAACAGAGCAGCTGTTATTAAGTGGAGAAAAAGAAAAAAAGTTGAAGACGCCTACCATGCTCCAAAGAAACACTGGAAGCAGAAATTAACCGATTCAGATATTGAAATAATCGTTCAAGCGAGAAAGCTAACGAATCTGCCAATTGATGACCTTCTTGAAGTAGTTAACCGTGAATTATCACTTCCAATTGGGAGATCTCGGTTAGGAGAAATTTTAAAGGAGAAAGGGCTGACTGAAAAGACAAGAAGGGAAATTAAACAATTTACTGAATACAAAGCTGGCTTCATTCATATAGACTGCTTATTTGCCAAAGATTGAGGGGTTCAGTTAAAGGCGTTTTGCTCGATCGACAAGGTCAGCAAGTGGGCTTATGTTGAGATTCACGAGAGAAAGACAAAAGAGGTGAGTGCAAGGTTTCTGAAAAACCTAATTGAGAGGTACCCGTTAAAGATACACTGCATTCTATCGGATAATGGGAGCGAGTTTACCTATAAACTTCTACCGAAGAATAAACAAACAAAGAAAATACACCCATTTAATGAGGTTTGTGAGGAACATCAAATAAAACACAAGCTAATAAAATTCAAACGTCCATGGATAGACGGACAGTTAGAGAGGTTTAACAAACAAATTAAAGATAAAACAACAAAAGTTTGCAAATATTCTTCACGGAAAGAGCTAAAAGAAGGTATACAAAACTGGGTTGACTTGTATAATGAGCATTGTCAGCTTAAGTCAATTAAGAGAAAAACTCCAAATCAATTTGTAACAGAACTCTTCAATGCTTGATTACTAGGTAACCGGATTATACAATTAGTAAGTATTAAGTTTTGTAAATTATTTCAGTTCAATATATTTCTTTAAGCTTACCTCTCTGTCAAGCTCTGTATTAATATTAATAGTGTTAGTAGTAAGACCGCTCGTAGAAATGTTTGAACCAACATTATTAATTGGTAACAAGGTCCCAGAATAAATCGTATATATCTCTTGAGGAGGGGGGGCAAGGTTTCCAATTGTCAATTGGTTAGGAGTTGCAACTCCAGAAGCTTGAATGAACTGGCCTTTATCGGTAGACTTACCGGTCGCCAAGATGAAATTACCGTTACCATCAAAAAGTGAAGCAACCGCTTTGTCAGTCTTTGGTACTCCCGGGGGTATTATGTAAGTTCCTGAAGTTGAGATAAAAAGCGCTGAACTCTCGGATGTTGTACCTTGCAAAGAACCTTTAGAAAGAGATACAACAGGGGTCTTATCACCTCTTTTATTTGGGAAGAATAAGCTATTATCTGCTTCAAAGCTTACAATTGGATTTACTGGAGGTTGAATTGTGAACAATGGATATAAATAAAAACCATCAGCCGTCACTTCTAATCTGCGAAATGGGTTTCCGCCACCATTAGTCCAGTCATTGAGTGTTGTTATGTTTTGGCCTGGAATATATTGGGCCGATCCATCGTTCACAAAACTGGTTGGATCAGTCGCTTTAAGACCAATTGGGGCAGCAGGATCAGCCACTTTGGCAGCAGTTAAACCCAGAAAGGTTGCTTCTAGTCTTGGAAGCCCGCCGGTAGCTAGTATAGAAGCAGCCGCATCAGCGGTTAAATTGCCAGACGCTGTTACATTGACGGCTCCCAAATTAACGTTACCGGTAAGGGCATTTATGTCTAAATCCGGTGCAGTGAGGTTGGCAAGTATATTAACGCTTCCATTTTGAATTGTGGTTGGGTCTTTGAAGATCGTGGGCGCTACTACGGTGGCTTGCCCAGTTCCGTTCGGGCGTCCAATTGTAATTGTTGTGAAACCATCGGCAAGGGTAGCGATGTCGTTAGCGGTAAGGTCTAGAACACCAGCACCAGTATCAGCGGGGCCACCTATTGCAATATCTTGGCTAGGCGTAAACTGTTGGATGGTTATGTTGCGATTTATACCATTAACTGTGTTTGCGCCACCAACCAAATTAACTTCATTCCCGGTGAGTGTGATATCACCGTAGGCAAAATTGCTACCACTTGAATAGGCCGGATTGTTAATTGTACTCAACTGAACTGTGTTACCAGCAGTTACGTTAATATCACCACCGTCTGTTACGCCATTATTAGCTGTTGAGTAAGAGATAACATCCACTATTCCCACGTTGTTGTTAGCGGTAATGTCGATAGGGCCACCTAAGCCAGCGGTTCCATTGGTAGCAAAAGTGCTTGATTGAACACCAAGAGAATTAAAATTATTGCCAGCATTAATCTGAATTTGTCCAGCATCACCGCTGTTTTGGTCTGCAAAGCTTACACTGGCAACATACCTAGCATTGATATCACCAGCCGTGGTGGTCAGCGTTATATTTCCACCGTTACCAGAATTAGCAGCAGATGACTCACTTGATGAATCGAGAAAAATGAGACTCGGACCAGTGTGATTGATGTTGTTTTGAGCGGTTAAAGTTATATCTCCGCCATTACCAGAGTCGCCACTGTTCAGCTGAGCCAAGGAGGCGGTACTAACATAGCCATTAATAGCAATTGAGTCGTTTGTACTTGTAATCGAGATATCTCCCCCATCCGCTGAAGTTCCATTGTTATGTGAAAAAGAAAAAGCTCTAATCCCAACCGAACCATTTGTAATTTGAACGGCATCTTGAGCTTGTATGTCGATTGAGCCAGCATTGCTAGCATCTCCCGATCGACTTTCTGAACTTGTGGTTACAAAACCTATGGTAGTAGCTCCATTCAAGGAGTTTATTGCTATATCACCACCCAAGCCAGCAGTTCCATTAACGCTCACATTGTTTGATTGAAGACCAATAGCATTAAAGTTGTTGCCAGCATCAACTATAATCTGGCCCGAATCACCGCTGCCTTGGGCTGCTAAACTGACTGTGGCAAGCGATCTCAAATTGATATCGCCATTTGCAGTACCCACAAATATATTTCCACCATTACCGGAGTTACCTGCAGTTGATTCGCTGGATGCATCTAGATAAATAATGCCTGGGCCAGTGTGGGTAATGTTGTTTCTGGCGAGTAAAGTAATGTCACCACCGTTGCCAGAGTCACCACCGTTTTGTTGTGCTATAGAAGCAGTGTTAACATAGCCATCAATTGCGATTGAATCGTCGGTACTAATAATAGTAATTGCTCCACCGTCAGAGGTAGTTCCATTATTTTGTGAATAAGAATAAGCTCTAATTCCGCCACCAGTAACTTGAATAGGCCCTGCTGCGAGTAAATTTACATCACCACCATTACCAGCATTACTTACAAAGCTTTCAGAGACGCTATTCAGAGCAGCTGTTGTGATTGAGCCGCTTGTAGACAGTAAATTAATGTCACCACCACCAAGAGATGGGCCAACTGCGTTAACTTGACTAGTATTGATTTGCCCTAGATTTAAATTACCATTAGCAGAGGTAATACCGACATCTCCGCCTCTAGAGCGAATGATTGTACCGGGCATATTTATGTTGTTGAGAGCAAGGAGGTCTAAGTTTGCGTTATAAAAATCTAAGGTTACTCCCGGAAGTGCATTAATGCTTCCACCCGCTATAGCTTGCAAACCAACACCAGCATTGGCCATATTGATACTCGAGTTGAAGTTAATATCTTGCGAAGCGAGTAAAGAAACGTTGGCAGCAGCATTGTTGATAATGGAAGGATCAATAACAAAATCAGAGGTAACATCTGTGTTATCAGCCAATTGAGCAAGAGTTGGTGTATCTGGGCCGCCCGCCTGAATAGTAATGTTTCTTGGATCCAGTAACCAATCACCGGCTTTACCATTAGGAGCTAGAGCATTAACTTTTGCGTTAGAACCGACGCCCAGGTTTTCTTTACCCGAAGTTTCAATAAAGCCACCATTGCCGCTTTCTCGTCCACCCTTTGCTGAAATAGAACCATCAAAGAAGGTGTTTTTGTCTGCCCAAACTACTACTTGCCCACCGTCGCCGTTCTTAACAGCGTCAGCTTTCAGTACAACGTCTTTATCAACAATTGTGTTACTTGCATTCTTTACGGTTGTATCAGCACCGTGAGCGCTTCCACCAACCAATATTTCTCCTCCACCAGTTGCACCCGAAACGTTAACCAGTGCACCTTCGCTGAGCAGAACTTCATCTCCAAGCACTTTAACGCTACCACCCTTGCCATTTTCGCTAGTAGCTTCCAGATGGCCGCTATTTGCAACTACTGCTTTTCCATTGACAGACTCACCAACAAGCTCAATTGAACCATTATGAGAAATTAATGAGTTGGCTTGAATCAAACCTTCGTTATTTACGGCTCTATCGTAAATTGCATTTTGGAGTTTAGTTTTTAGACTGACTGAACCACCATCAGCCTTAATAGAGCCAGTATTTGAAACAGCATCCTTGAAAGCTTCAACTTTTTCTTGTAAAGGCTTGTCTACGGTTACAGACATACTTACACCATCACCCAAAGCAACAGTTACTTGCTGACCGACAGCCAAAGCAACATTGCCTTCAGAAGCATTTATTAAACCACTATTCTGGACGGCTGAACCCAAGAGAACCACATTACCAGCAACATTTATAGTACCTTCATTAACGACCCCAGCTGGAGCTCCGCTCCTCTGAAACACATAGTTTCCATTTAAAAAATCCTTGTCAGAAATACTCAAAGTAGAAGCAACTAGAGAGTTTACATTGACTTGTGAGTTTTGACCGAATAATATACCCGATGGATTTATTAAAAATACCGAACCGTTCGAATATATGGAACCATCAATCTCTGAAGTTAGCCCACCAGTGACCCGGTTAAGAACAACTGAGCCAGAACCCGGTAAGTTAAAGTTAACTTGTCTGTTAGAACCAATGCTAAAGGTCTGCCAATTGGCAATCGATTTATCGGCACTCGCGTTTACATTTAGAGCACTCCCATTAGTACTTATACTCGATATTCCAGTTGTGTCATAAATTCCCGATGGTATTGTATTAGGATCCAGAGCATAAGCAGGGGATGATAACAAAAGCAATAGCAATCCAGAACCTACAACACAACTTAAAAATTCTCTCTTTCCAAAACATTCACCGATTTTAAAAGCACCATTTTGTTCTGTGTAAACAGATTTGATAAAGTTTGAGTTTGGCATGGTTAAATTTTGATTATATATAAATACCCGAATTATATAAATACAATAATAACAGATTGTTAAAGGAGTGTTATTAAGTGGCTGTCTGAGAAAAGATTAGATTTGATTAAGGAGAAAGTCTATTGAGCATAATTTTGGACATACCAGGAAAGATCCAAGCCTCAGAATGAAAACTTTTCATTTCATAGTCTTTGAAACCAATCACCTTTATATCCTGCATCAAATAATATTTCCTTAATTTATGCATTTGACTTGGTGCTTATTCAAACATTCAGCTGCTGATATGCTCAATCCCCATAAGAATCCTATTGCTTCTCTAAAGCAATACCTCAAGTGATTATGTACTTTTTCTATAATCCCTTTTTTATTCTAAACACTGAAATAGTGGTAAATGGTTTTCCACTTTGGAAAATCATGGGGCATCATCCTCCATTGGCAGGCTGTTTTCAATACATAAAATATTCCATTGAGAATCTCTATTATTAGTATTTCTTTTTTTTTCGGCCTTTGGAGTCTCTTTCAACCAAAAAGTACTTCTCAATTAATGCGAATTGTGTATCATTTATGTCGCTGGGATAACTCATTGTTAGTCTTTCTTAGGAGATAACTTATTAATTTATCTTTGCTTCCTCTTTTTTTCTCAGACAACTTCTCAGAGGTACCGTAAGTTCGACAGTACCTAGAGTAGAATTAAGGGTTTGGGATACTTGTTCGCAACCAAATTAACTATGTTCTGTGCGGAACAACCATCCCAAGCTGACAGTAGGTTTTATTGTAAATTTACTGTAAAGTGCCCTTGCTTTGAGTGTTCTCTTGGATAAGAAGTCCTTTGGGAAGCAGTGCTTTTTCTAAGACGTTAAAAAGCATTTGCGCCAATATCGCCATAAAAGCCGCTGATAATGCACCTTGCAGGATTAGCGAATTATCGTTGGTGTAAAGACCACTCATGATGGGCTCTCCCAAGCCTCCTTGCCCGATTAAAGCTGCCAGCGTGGCTGTGCCTATGTTTATGATAGTACTTGTTTTAACACCCACCAAAATTGTCTTAGAAGCTAAAGGCAGATAGATTCTAA
>JANRMG010000132.1:0-5960 GCA_033761855.1 Candidatus Caenarcanales bacterium | reverse complement strand
TATTAAAGCCAGAAACAGCGCCCTATGTTCGTAAGATTCTGGCTTCTATTAATTACAGCAATGACTTTATTTAGGTTCTTAAAAGCTACTTCCTGAGCTAATTTCCCCAAATTCACAAGAGAATAATGGAGTAAAAAAATGTTAAATAAAATGGATAAACAAAAACAAATGGCTCTAATGGCTTATCTTGTGTTTTTTGTTCCGCTTCTAACCAAGGAGTTCAAAGAGGACGAATTTGTAAAATTCCACGTTAAACAAGGCTTGGTAGTAGCAATTATCGTTGCTGCAAGCTATATTTTAGGTTTAATTCTTCATGGATTTCTAGGAGTTACTCTTTTAATGGTTGGAATTTTAACCTTTATTGTTGGTCTTGGATTGGGAGCAAAGAACGTTTTAGACTCAGAAATGAAGCCACTTCCCTTTATTGGACAATTTGCTAGCAAGTTTGATTTCTAATGGATTCGCTGATTGACAAAGCAATTAAAGTCGCTTGTGTGGCGCACAAGGACCAATGCCGCAAGGGGAGCAATGTTCCCTACGTTAGCCATCTCTTTGCAGTAGCTTTAATTTTGCAAGAAGCCGGTGCCTGCAAAGAACAAATTATTGCAGGTATTCTTCACGATACTCTCGAAGACACTGATTACACCTATGAGGAACTCAAAGAAGAATTTGGCACAACCATTGCTGATTATGTAAAGTTTTGCTCAGAGTACGACCCCAAGGCTCCGTGGCAATTAAGAAAGTAACACACTCTTGATCATCTTCTAGGGGCTCCAGAAGAGGTTAGGCTCATAGTCTGTGCTGACAAGCTACACAACCTGCTGAGCATTAAGCAAGATATGAAGCAACTTGGAGAAGAAGTCTGGAAGAAGTTTGGCAAGGGTAGAGAATCACAGGAATGGTATTACCGTAAATTGGCGGAAATTCTCTGCGCCGACTTGGAGCTTAGAATTCCGAATTCAATTTTTCACCAATTCCAGGCTGAAGTTAAGCTGGTTTTCGGAGACTAGATGGTTACGTAATTTTGCGAATTGCTATAATGAACGAGCCTTACAAAAGAGATAAGCCTTAGATGATCGAACGCTACACCACTCCTGAAATGAATGATTTGTGGAGTGAGGACAACAAATTTAAAATTTGGCAAAAAGTAGAAATTGCCGTCTGCAAAGCCTGGAACAAGTTAGACAAAATTCCCAGCGAAGATTTAAAAAGAATTGAAGCTTCGACCTCTATTGATCCAAAGAGAGTTTATGAAATTGACGCGCAGGTTCATCATGATGTAATTGCTTTTTTAACAGCCTGGAACGAACAAGAGAGCTTGCAAAGTTCAGGTCGTTTCATTCACTTGGGCCTCACAAGCTCGGATTTAATAGATACGGCTTTGTCTTTAATGCTATCTGAAACAAGCCAAGTTCTTTTAACAGCTTTGGATAAGCTTTTAGAAACCAGCAAAAAACTCGCCTACGAACACAAAAACACTTTAACAATTGGCCGTACTCATGGAGTCCACGGAGAGCCAAGCACCTTTGGATTAAAAATTGCCAATTTTTACGCTGATTTACAGCGTGCTAAAGAAAAACTAAAATGGGCTTCAGAAGCCATAAGGGTTGGCATGTTTTCGGGGCCTGTTGGAACTTACTCTAATTTAAACCCCCAGGTTGAGCAATTGGCCTGCCAGGAGCTGGGATTGCAAGTTGTATCAATTTCAACCCAAGTTATTTCTCGAGAAAGGCATGCAGACTTTGTTTATGCACTTGCCTCTCTGGGAAGCATTATTGAAAAAATTGCAACCGAATTAAGGCATTTGCAGAGGACAGAGGTCTTAGAAGTTGAAGAGCCATTTTATTCGGGACAAAAGGGTTCGTCTTCCATGCCTCATAAACGGAATCCATGGCGCTCCGAGAATTTGTGCGGTTTGGCCCGCATGCTAAGAGGCTATATAATAACCGCTCTTGAAAACATTGCTCTTTGGCATGAGCGCGACATCAGCCATTCATCAACGGAGCGGATTTATTTTCCAGACATGGCAAACCTCGCCCACTTTATGATTCTGCGTTTGACGGCCATTCTCGCTGATTTGAGGGTTTATCCCGAAAATATGAAGAAGAATCTTTTTCTATTCGGTGGAGTGGTGCATTCACAAAAGGTTTTAATCAACCTCGTAGAAAAAGGGATGAGCAGAGAAGACGCCTATAAAATTGTGCAAAACAACGCTCACAAAGCCTGGAACAAAGAGAGCGGAGACTTTAAGCGAGAACTGAAGCAAGATCCTGAAGTGCAAAAGTTGTTTTCAGAACAAGAAATCAACCAATCCTTTGAAATAGAGAGTGATTTGAAATATGTAGATGAGGTTTTTGAAAGGGTTTTTAGTTAGAATAAGTTAATTCTTAAAAAATCTTGAGTTCATGCGTATTAATTGCTATACTTTGTTATACAGAGGTATACGATATGCTTGCACTTCGATTGAACGAAGCTTTAGAAAAAGAGTTAGAAAAATTAGCTAAACAGACTAAGCGTTCCAAGTCTTACCATGCGAAGGAAGCAATTAAAAAGTATTTAGAAGACAGAGCTGATTATTTAAAGGCTTTAGCAGCTTTAGAAGATAATTCACCCAATATGTCTCTTAAAGAAATGAAGGCCTTCATTGACAAGCTGGAAGATTGAGTTTAAACAAAAGCTAAAGAAACAAATAATTAAGCTGGGGAAAAAAGCTTCTGAAAGGATTATTGAGTTTTTAGAGCAGAGAATCATTGTAGAGAAAAGAGACCCTCGCTCTTTTGGTGAGGCTTTACATGGAAACCTCTCAGGTTTATGGAAATACCGAGTTGGTGACTACAGAATTATTTGTGAATTGAAGGATAATACTTTAACAGTTTTAGTCTTGGAGATTGACCACCGGAAGAAGGTTTACAAAAGAAAAAAATAAAGGTGTAAAATACCCTTTGCAATAATATTTACACTATGAATTCTGACTTCTTAAAATTATCAATAGACGAACAAGCCGACTACCTCATGTCTGGCGGAGCCGAGCTACTGCCTGCGGGCAAAAAGTCTTTGAAAGAAAAACTGGTTAAAGCGCGAGACGAAAAGAGACCGCTGCGAATTAAGCTTGGCATAGATCCAACTGGCTCAGACCTGCATTTGGGGCATACTGTTTGCTTGCAAGTTTTAAGGCGCTTCCAGAATCTTGGTCACCAACCAGTTTTATTAATTGGTGGGTTCACGGCTCAATTGGGCGATCCCACTGGCCGAAACGAAGCAAGACCACCATTGACCGAAGAAGAAGTGAAAAAGAATTCCGAGTCTTTTCTCGCTCAAATCAGCAAAGTAATAGATTTGGAAAAGGTAGAGGTTGTTAACAACGCTGATTGGCTCAAGAAACTTGACCTTGGCGAAATATTAAAACTTGCAAGCACTACTACAATCAATCAATTAGTTGGCAAAGAGGCTTTTGGAGAAAGACTTGACCAAGGTCATCCACTTTATGTTCATGAAATTTTTTACCCAATTTTACAAGGTTACGATTCAGTAGCAATTAAGGCTGATATCGAAATTGGAGGCACAGACCAGCGTTTTAATGTTTTGGCTGGACGCGACCTTCAGAAGCACTTTGGACAAGATCCACAAATTGTCCTCTTGATGCCATTGTTGATTGGGCTGGACGGCAAGAAAAAAATGTCCAAAACGGCAGACAACTATATTGCTTTGCATGACTCTCCCAAAGAGATGTTTGGCAAAACCATGAGCTTACCAGATGAGCAATTGATTAACTGGTGGGAGTTGCTGACTGATTCATCGATAGAGGAAACCCAAGAATTGAAGAACAAACTTAAATCGGGAGCCAATCCTCGGGATTTAAAAATGCAGCTTGCCCGCAAGATTATTGAGTTTTACTATACCCCACAAGAAGCTCTAAAGGCCCAAGAGGATTTTATAACCAAATTCCAGAAGAAGGAATTACCTGATGAAATCCCGGAATTCAAATTAAAAGAAAACCAAAATATTATTGATATTTTGTTCGAAGCTGGACTCGTTGAATCCAAAGGCGAGGCAAGAAGATTAATCGCCGGACAAGGAGTAAAAGTAAATTCCGAGAAGGCCGTTTTAGAGACTCCGCTCAAAATAAACGATGTTATTCAGGTTGGGAAACGGAAGTTTGTTAAGTTGGTTTAAGAGTCATTGTTCGATAGATGGATCGAAGCCTTAATTAATTTAAATGCTTGTAAAGAAGTCTCTTTCAGCATGTTAAGCTAAAAGTGTCAAAGTAAATACTTATGCTAAAAGTTTGTTCACCCAAAGTATTTTTTTCTAAGCAACACAAATAGAAAATCTTTTCATTCAGGAAATTTATCTGATAGAGCCAGAGAAGCTGCTAATCAAATCGCAGCCTTAAATCCAGAAGCTGAACGGGCTAGGATTTTAGCAATATTGGCAAATTTCCCAGATGAAAGGCAAGAAATAGTCAAATTAGTAGCAGAACTTCGGTCAAAAGGTACAAAAAAAGGAAATGCGAATAAGCCTTTAAAAAAAGGCCCAAAAGAAGAACCTAAAATTCAAAAACCTCAGCAAGATTTAATTGTTAATGGGATAAACATCTCCGAACCAGCAAGAGAATTACTGAAAAAAGCTACTGAACCAGATAAAGAAAGGTTTTTGCAAGATTATGACGAAGGACTAAGAACCCAAATTAGACAAGAAGCCTCAAGAATCCAAGCTAGACAAGATATAGAAAAGAGAAAGACAAAATAACTTACTTCGAATTCACCTTATCAATCTGTTCATTAAGAGTCCAAAAGTCATAAACATAACCGATTCCCAGAATTCCACCAGTACACAAATAAATTAAGCCGCTCACCCACTTACCCATGTAAAAGCGGTGCACACCAAACAAACCCAAAAAGGTTAAAAGCATCCACGAGACATTATAGTCAATTGGCCCCTCCAGGTACTTAGAATCAGCCTCTTCATCCATTGAAGGAATTAAAAACAAGTCAACTATCCAACCAATACCTAAAAGTCCCAAAGTGAAAAAGTACACCGTGCCCGAAACAGGCTTTCCATAATAAAAACGATGGGCACCTAAGAATCCAAAAATCCAAAGGACATAACCAACTAACTTACTATGAGTATTTGATTGCATAAAACTTTTTGGATTTAACCTAATTAATAAAATGATCTTAAGCCAAGACTAGAATTTAGGCAAAATTATTTAGTTTTTTTCTTAAATATCTTAGAAACTTCCTTACCTGAACTTGTCGAATATGATTGCCCAAGAGAAGAATCAGACTTTTGACTGGCCTCATCATTAACATCGGTGAGCGCAATCGGAAAACCGTTAAACCTTCTCCAAAGTTCGTAACCAAGAGGTACTGTTTTAAGAATAACCCAACCAGCCGCTCTGGTTCCTGGCCTTAAATATTCCGACTTTGGCCAAGGTTGATTTCTTAAGCTGTCAACGCTTTCATCGGGAACTACTAAAACCCGATATTTTCCATTTCCGGAATCCACATTATCGACTACAGCGACTTTACCACCAAAAGTACCCAATTGAATATTATCCGAGAAACCGGCAAATTGAAGTGCTGGCCAACCCGAGAACTGGAGACGAACCGGGTCACCGCGCGAGATGAGTGGTGCATCAATATCGCTAACAAAAATCTCTACAGCTTGATCGGTTGTTTCAGGGGTTATAACGGCCACTTCTTCGTTTTCTTTAAATGTCTCTCCTGGTCCTCTTTTAAGCAGCTTAACAACAATGCCATCAGAGGGGGATCTAATACTACTAATGTCTTGTCTGACAATGGCCGTACTCAGCTTAACTTCGGTTTTTGCCAGTTCATCAGCCGCTTTAGAAGAGCTTGCAAGTGCCTCAGCTTTTTCGGATTGTAGCTTAGTAATTTCGGAGAGGGTTTTGCTTGTAATTTTATCTAAATCAATTTTTGCCCTTTGGAGGTTCCCTT
>JANRMG010000131.1:0-5197 GCA_033761855.1 Candidatus Caenarcanales bacterium | reverse complement strand
TTTGCAAATCAAGCAGCCTGATGGTCTCTTGCAAGTTTCATTTTTGTCTAGCGCTGAATACATGGATGGATCGGGTTATGTTGAGCTTTGCTTTGATCCAAAACTAAAACCTTTTCTTCTCCAGTTGAAAGAGTGTTTCACAACCTATGATATTCGCAATGTTTTATCTTTGAAAAGTGCTCACTCAATCAGGATGTATGAGTTACTCAAGCAATATGAGCCGATAGGTTCAAGAACTATAGATGTTGATGAATTGAAGCATATGCTCGGAGTTGATCAGCAATATGCAAGCTATAACTTATTCAAGAAGCGTGTAATTTTGCAGGCTCAGAAGGATCTTGAAGAAAATACAGATCTGAGTTTTACATTCGAAGAAGTGAAAGAGAGTAGACGGGTTGCAAAGCTTCAATTCTTTATTAGACGTAAGCAAAGAACTGATAACAAGCTGAATTCTGAAAAGGCTGAAGTTGTAGAGAAGCTTTTAGAGATGGGAATAGAGCGTAAGCATGCTCTTAGATATGTTCAAATCAAGGACTTGGATGCTATTCGTAGCTCAATTGAATACACCAAGAAGCAGTATAAAGTTAAAAAAATTCACAGTAATTTAGGAGGCTATCTAAAAGCTCTTCTAGACAATGAAGCTACACTAGAAACAGAGTATGAAAAGAAACAAAAGCAAGAGGCTGATGAAAAGCAAAAGTCTATAGAAAAACAAAGAAAGCAAATACAAGAACTGAAAGAAGAGTTCCAGTCTATGCGTTCTGAGAGGCTTAATAAACTGTTTGCAGCAATGACGGATGAAGAAAAGCAACAGTATTTTAATTCAAGAAACCGCGTTGAAAAAATGATGATATTTGATGAAAAAGGCAATTTAAAAGAGAATATGGCTTATGGTTTGCTCCGTTCTCATCTAGCGAGAGAGAATGGTTTAGAAGATAATGATGAAACTTTTAAACTTTGGGTTAGAGAAAATAAAGGTTTTGAAATGGCTCAAGAATTAAGAGAAGGAAATTTAGAGTGGGTCATCATTGGCGAACAGTTGAGCTTATTATCAAAATAAATTATGGAATGGATTTACGAAGTATATAGAAAATTATCAAACTCATTGTTTCTATATTGTTCAAGCTACTTTGTCATTGAGTCAGTGAAGAAGCGTATTAAGGAGGATTTTAATGGAATTGTAGAAACTGATATTCCTTATTTTTACGATGGAGTGAAGAGGTATGATCTGCGATATATGGCTGCTTCTGGTGAGCTAATTGTTGATTCTTTGGAAGACTCTTTATATAAAATTAAAAATCAGATCATTGCAGACGTGCATTCCATGGTTGATACCCAGTATAAGCAATATAGAACCAAACATAAAAAAAGTCCAAAATCTCTTTGTGAATTTGCCGGAAATAATGGATTAGAAATTCTGAAAAATTGGTCTCTGGTAAGGCAGGCAATTGCTCATGCGAAGGACACCAATGTAATTCCTATCTATAGTGGGAGCGAGGAAGTTTTCTTTATGGGACAAGCATTAAGAACGAATCTAGACCCTATTCGTTTTAACGATGAAGGCTTTCTAAAATTCTTTAATAGAGATATTGCATACGTGTTGATGGAGTTTGACAATGTTCTAAATAGCCGTTCCAATCAAGTTTCATTGCCTGAGAAAAATGAATGTGAAAGTCTCTTTTTTAATATTCTTATCAAAGATGAGACAGGTAATATCCTTGATGAAAAGCAAGCACAGAAGAGCTTTTTTACACCTTTGAATTTGGGAATGTTGAAAACAATGTTTCCAAAAATGTCATTTGTGGGAAATAAGCTTGTGCTCGAGTAGTTCACATTTGTTCTACTAGAATCTCAACATTCAATCTTCCATCGGAGCCTTGTAACGGAGTAATCCTTTTTACAATCCCATTAACAGGGCTTCTGTAAGTTGTTTCTTTTGGGGCTTTGGGATCAACTGCCCCAAGCTGAAATTCTTTTGCTTCAAATTCTAATTCCTTGAGCTTTGCCTCTTCATGCTGAATGATGATTCCAGGTAAGTTATTTGCTTTTACAACTTTTTTGATTTCTTCAAGCTTTTCCCTTTGTTTCTCAACTTCTCGAGATGGTTTCTTTGAGATATAGCCTTGCGGTGCTTCTGGTTCTATCGGCTTTAAGGCAAGCAATTGGCCAATTGTAATTTTTTGTCCTTCTTTAACTCTTAAATCTTTGATTGAGCGAACGGTTACTGTAATGGGAATTGTTTTATTTGCAATTTTGCTTTCTTCTTCAATCTGAATTTTGGCCGCAATTGATGGGTGATTGAGAAAGAACAATAAAATTAAAATAAATATCTTCATTTGCTCCAAGCCTTCATCATGATTCGACTGAAGGCCATGAAAATAACAAAAGCAATTCCTCCCATGATGTAAAGTAAAGTGTCATTTGTACCCAAGCCTATGAAGCGCAACACCGCAAAAGAGGCAACACCCAAAATTACAACTGGAGTCAAATCAAAATATTTGCGAGGTAACTCTGGCTCTTGAAGAGCTCTAATTTGGTCTTCCTTGAGTCCACCGCTCAGTGAGAGAGCTTGCGCATCTTTGAGCATCTTGCTCGCTATTCCAATATTTCCACAAGCGGCGTTTAAAATTTTTGTCTTCAACATCAAACGGTTGTCTTCGGAAGCATAAATATTCTGGATTCTGGTTTCCAGAAAATCTTTCATTGCCTGATTCGGCAAAGGCTCAAGTTCAAGCCTCGTAAAGCGCCTGTAGAGGGATTCTAGTTCAATACTTCCTTTGATTTTATTTGCACAGGCAATAATCGGTGCACCGGTATCGATAAGTTTTTCAATAATTATTTGATTTGCTTGCGTCAAACCCGCCATAGATTCAATCACAACCACATAAGGGTTGGCTTTGGATGAGGAAATGATAATTGAATCACTGATTATTTCAGCAAGTTGAGCAATTGATTTATTTTTTAAGCATTTGCTTTTCAGATCTTCTAGCGATAAAGCTCCAGAGTAGTTATCCTCATCAAGCCTTAAATTACCGTCTCTATGAAGTTTCTCAATCACTTGGTCAATAAGCACATTGCGAGCCGCTTTTAGGTTCTCAATCCAAATGTATGGCCTTTCTTGGCTGTCAATCAAGGATTCGACTAGGAAACTTTTTCCAATTCCTGGTTCACCGATTACCAGGGTGGAAATGTTGTGCAACAAATTGCTTTGAAGTTGACTGAATTCTTTGTCCCTTCCAATCAACGGATTGCTCGTAATTTCTTTGATTGAAATATTTTCTATTTGAATTGGCTTTCCGGTGAAAATAGTTAATTTGGCTTCTAGAGTGGAAAGTCGATTCTTTCGTTCTTTAATTTCTTTTTTGAGTACTTCCGCTTTATCTGCATTTGCAACAAGTACCTTTGCCTCTTCAAGCGTTAAGTCACCGTCTTTCTTTTTTACTTTGACAATGTGTTTATGCCTGCGAACGCCGTTCTCGTACCAACGAAGCAGAGGGTAAACGTGTACCTTATTTGGATTAACCTGGTCTTTGACACATCTATCGGAGATGCTTCCTTTTATATATGGAAGAGAATTGAGATTTGCCTCCAAGAGGGTTAGTTCGCCTTGGATTCGATGAGCTTCTAAGTGTAGTTTTTGAACCTCAGGACTTATTGATTTTGTTTTGTTTTGAATTCTTGTGACTTTAGGAAATAAAAAATTGAACCAAAGAACACGACCTATTAGTTTTACTATTTCACCTAAGTTTTTCTCTGGAAGAGCATGAAAGGCGGTTTGGTGCATTGAGGCTCCTGTGAGTGTTTACAGAGCTTATATTTTTAGATTACCTAGTTTTGATTTGAATTAGTGAGTTGGTTTGTTAAAGATCTGATTGTTGCATATAGTACTAAAGAATCTAACTACTGTTTTTACCGTATGGTAATGGAGAAGGTTTTCTGATACGCTTTTGAAAATCTTCTTAGATCTAGTTAATTGAAAAATATTAAGCCGCTATGAGAGGTTAATCTAATGGATTCAATAGTTTTAACTGATATATGTGAATGTTGGGGAGATGGTGAAAAATGTGCACATATAGAATCCTTTTCGGAAGCAGCATCAGTTGTTCTGGAAAAAATAGGTCATGAACCTGGAATAAGCTTAGAAATCGAAGGAGACTTTAAAGATAAATGTTCTATTCAATGGGGTGAAATTTCAGACTCGATTCGAGGTATGTGGGCAGATGAACAAGAAGCAGTCGAAAAAGGTGCTTGTGGAATTGCTTGTATGTTAGTTTACAAACTAACTGATTATAAAGTTATAGAGAGAGGAGTAAAAACTTCTGGATTTGATTTTTGGTTAGCTAAGAAAACTTATTCGGATGAATTGGATGATTCTTTGAACGTTTTTCCTGGTGATGGTCGTTTAGAAGTTTCAGGTCTTTTGCAAAGTTCAGAGACAAATACAATTCAATCGCGTCTAAAGAAAAAACAAAAACAAATCAAACAATCGGATAGTATGAGTCTGCCTGCTTATATAGCAATAGTTGAATTTGCAAGCCCTAAAGCTTTATTAAAAAATGAGTAGAATAGATTTAAAAAATTATCATCGCGAGGCTATGCAGACTGCTGATAAAGCTTTTTCTGAAAGGAATACTGGTAATTTTTCTGTTGCAAAAGAGTTGTTTCGTAAAGCCTTCGAACAAGAGCTTAAAGCTTGTGAGATGCTGAAGTATGAATGGGAGTGTGAACCAACGCGTTCAGTAGTATTTCGTAGTGCTGCTTCACTAGCATTTAACGCTTCTTTATATAGAGATGCAGAGAAACTAATTTGTGAAGCTTTACTGGGTAATCCTCCTGAAGAGATTGCTGATGAGTTACGTGATTTATATGAGCAAGTCAATTTTGAAAGGCATTTAAAGTTACGAGGAGTAACTCTTCAGCCTAATGAGCTTCAAATTGCTTTATCTGGTGACGATGTTGGCTTTGGAATGATTTCTTCTAGAAAGAAAAATCTAATATTAAGCTCCATTAAATCTATGTTGTTAAGAAGTATTTTAAAAAAGAAAAAAGAGCCGTTTACTTCAAAGCCCAAAAAATTACCTATAGATCTTTTAGAGAGTGTTCCCCGAGGTGCTAGCTTTGCAGTTTCTCTAAGATTGACATACTTAGATGAGCCAGATCAAACAAAACTTAAGTTAGGTAGTTCACTCATTGAAGA
>JANRMG010000130.1:0-2053 GCA_033761855.1 Candidatus Caenarcanales bacterium | reverse complement strand
CAAAGAGTCTGATTCGATGCCCAGAGTATCTTTGTATATTGCATAAACTCGGTTGAACCTGACTATCAAGATTTGAAGGCACGAGTTCAGAAGGCTTATCCTCTTCATCTATTGGAATTTCTCCTTGTGGTTTTAGAGGAACCTTTTCCTCTTCATCCTCAATCTCAAAATTTATAGGCCCATCTTTAAATCTTTCTTTAAAATCTTTTTCTACCTGAGTTTCAGCCGTCTCCGCTCCTGCCCCGCCTCTTCGAGAAAATAATAAAGCAGCCCCACCCGCCAGAGCCAAAGCCCCTAAAAGCCAAGCCAACCATTTTGGTTTTGAATCCTGAACGTCTTGCGTTGCAACCGTTTGCTGATTATCCTGTCTGGTAGATGTTTGCGGACTCGCGTTAAAAACGCTCGTCCCATAATTTGTATGAACCCCATTTGGAGCATTCCTTTGACTTTGTGCTTGCAAAGAAGAGTTAGACTTTACAACTCTTTGTTTATGAGAATTTAAAGCTCGTATGTGAATATTCAAATTAATAAAATAATTTAAAAAGGATTTTAATATTGTCTTAACTTAAATTATAACTTGAGAATTAATAAAGTCAAAAGTTCTCAAAACTATTTTTTAGCTTTTTCAAAAAGTTCTTTCTTTTTCTTTTGCTTTTCTTTTTGTTCTTCTTGCTTTTGCTTTTGTTCTTGAGCTTTTAATTCACGTTTCTTGAATTTCTCTAAGCGGCCTTCAGTATCGAGGAGCTTTTTGGTTCCAGTGTAAAAGGGATGGCAGTTGCTGCAAATACTAACGGTAATTGTTTCTTTAACCGATAAAGTCTCAAATTCATTGCCACAACCGGTGCAAATTACTTTTGCTTGTTTGAGCTCAGGATGTATGCCAGCTTTCATTTTATATCTAAAAGTATCTACGAATCTATTTATTACAGAACCAAGAGTTTAGCATAATTTATTTGAAGAAAAAAAGAGCAAAAAAAATATAATGTCTCTTTATTCACACAAATCTTTTAAATAAATTTCTAAATCACTCTATTCATGTTATTTTGTTTTTATTGATTTTAAAAATGGCTTTAAGTACTTAAATCCAGAATATTAAGAGGATTGGAGAAAAATGAAAAAGGTTTCAGGAAAATTTTGCTTCTTCGCTTTACTCTTTTTTTGCGTCGGAATTTTAGCCTCTAATGTTTCCTGGAAGGCTTTTTCGCAAGGAATAGTTGATGACCAAGGCTTTCAACGAAGTATTAATGCAACTAATATAAATCCAGCTCCAGACAATCTCAATCAATCCACTCATATTCCTGGACTCGGTTGGGGTGGCATTCCTTTTAGTGAGTCTGTTTTCCAGGAAATTCCTTCGGAAAAATGCTCTGGAGAGACAGTAGCTGAAATTATTGCAGAATATGAATTAAGCAAAAAAATCTACCTTTTAAAAACCAGCAAGGGCTTAGTAGTAGCCGGATTAGAACAGACCCTTAAAGATATTGAAACCGGACAACACCGCAAGAAAATGTGTCCAGTGGCAGTTGGAATGAAATTAAACGGAGAGATTGACTGCAAAGGAATGCGAGTGATTAAAGAAGAGCCCTTTAAAGGTTGCGCTTACGAAGCAAAAGTCTATGCTCACAGCCTTCCGGAGGGCCAAGCCTTTAATATGGTTTACAGCAAACTAAAAGGCCAATTCATGGAGTTTAAGAAGGAATGCGTCCTTCCCCCGAAGCCAAAGTCTCTCGGAGACAGCATGATTAAGTTTTAGGACTCACAAGTAATCCTAATTCATTTTAAAGTTCTCAAATTTGTATATTTATTTGTTTGATGATTACATTTCAATCGCAATTCCAGCGCTCATAAAGGCTTTTATGATGGTTTTTACATCGCGACGTCTGTAAGGCACGCTACGAAGAGCCGCTACCTGTTTTAAAGTTTCTAAAAACACAGCCAATTCTTCGGCTGAGACTTCTTGATCAAGGTTTTGTTCTTGAAAGTACTCTTCTTCGTTAAAATATTCTTGGTCTTGTAATAGCTGATCTAAGTGGATTACCATAGTAATTTCTCA
>JANRMG010000129.1:0-6024 GCA_033761855.1 Candidatus Caenarcanales bacterium | reverse complement strand
CCGCTACAAAAAATATTATTGGAGTAATTGGGTAAAGCAAAACTTTGTATGGTCGAGGCAAGTTGGGTTTTGTTATACGTAAATAAATGAGAATGGCTGCACAAGCTGCATAAAAAAGCCAAGCGCTAAAACTAAAATAATCCAAAAGAGTTTCAAAGTTTTTGCCAATCCAAATTAAACCAATTGCCCAGGCCCCTTGAATACTCAAAGAAGCAATTGGTGACTTACTTTTCTCACTGAGAGAGGCAAACCATTTAAAGAATAATCCGTCTCTAGCCGCCGCAAAATAAATCCGCGCGCCCGACAGTAAAGAACCATTGGTGGCTCCGCCCGCCGAAAGAGAGATTAATAAACCGATCAAAACAAAAACCCCAAGAGATTGCAAGAATGGACTGCTTTTACTCAGCTCATTAACAGCCGAGATAGCTATTGCTTTACTCTGAGCAATTTGTTCTGGACTTAAAACTGAAAAGTAAAAACAGTTCAGACATAAGTAAATTACTGTCACAATCAGAATTCCCATAATTAAGCCCACAGGAAGAGTCTTGGGAACATCGACTGCTTCTTCGGTTACGCGGCTTAAATTGTTCCAACCATCAAAAGCCCAAAGACAGGCAATCATGGCGCTTCCGTATTTAAAACTTAGGGTCACAAAATTATCATTGGAAGCTGGTAAACTCCCAAGATTGCTCAGATTTGACAAGTTCAATTTAGAGAAAAAGAAGACTCCAAGCCCTAGCAAAAAAACCACTCCCAAAACCTTGGCTATTGTAAGCAAGTTCTGAACTAGGCTTCCAGACTTTACTCCGAAGGAATTGGCTATTGTTAATAAAACAACAAGTAGGCTGGCAGCAATTCTTGTATACAAATCCACCGATGAAGAGCCCGGAGCGATAGCTTCTACCAAGTAGTTAGCACTTATAATTGCCATTATTGCAATAGAGCCCGTCCCTAAGACGATTAATTGAGCCCAGGCAAAGATAAACCCCCAGAAACGACCAATGCCGTTTTTTAAATATTGGTATTCAGCTCCGGCTTTTGGAAACAAACAACCAAGTTCGGCATAACACAAAGCCCCAGCTAAAGAGACTAAAGCAGCAACAACCCAAGCCGAAAGAGACACAAATGGCGATTTATAAAGCAAATCAAAAACGCGGGTTGGACTAACAAAGATCCCCGATCCAACAACCGATCCAACAACCATGCACACTGCATCAAAAACTGTTAATTGTTTTTTAAGGCTATGCTTATCTTCGACTATTGGATGAGCATTTTCTTCTTTTAAATTATTTGCCAAGTTAGTTTGTTTATCGGTTGGAAGATTCATTTGGTGAAGGCGAGGAATTAAAATATTGCACAATCTTAGCAGAATGCTATTAAGGCAAAGTTGCTAATTAATTATTTTATTTTTTAAGGCCTAATTTGGTAATTCAGTTTGCTCTCTGATTGTGGGCAAAGCAAAAATTTTATCCTTGAAGCGAAAAAGTAAGAACAAAATAATTGCTCCGAATATTATCTGTACAATAAAAGCACTGCGCAGATCTTTGTTTAACCACCAGGGAAGAGGCAAAACAAAAGCATAAAACGGAAAAGCTCTGTAAATTACTCTTCCTGCAAATACAAGTCCAGCATGAAATCCCATATTCACATAAAGTTTATTTGTAACAATATAAAGCAAATTTAAAAGTAATCCAAGCAAAAACAAGCCTAGTCCAAGCGGCCAATTGGGCCATACCAAAGACAAAGGATTAACAAGATTATGAGATAAAGAAAAGATGATCGAAGCAATTACCGCTCCCCAAAAGGGTGAAAAGCTATGGTACACAAGGTACTTATAAAGCGCTCCGCGAAAAATCAACTCTTCGCTCCAAGCCAGAGTAAAAGCCGCCACTAAACCAATTGAGAATTTAATAAGGCGCTTTTGAGTAAAAACCGGCAGTGGTTCAACGATCTGCAGGTTACTAAGGGCCAAAAGAATTAAAAATAAAATACCAAAAATAGTACCTGCTGCAATAAAAGCTTTTAGAAAGCCAGGAAGCCATTTATCTTTAACAAAAAAGAGAATGGTACTCTCAACAAAATCCGGAAGAAGAGCTTTAGAAGAGAAAAAAATTAAAGCGCCAAAATGCAAAATAACGATTATTAAAAAAGCAATTTTCCCAAAATCACGCCGCGAAAGAAGACTGTATCGCGGGCCAAACTGGGAGAAAAGAGGATCGAGAATCAGGCAAATCAAAAGAATGGATAATGCCATTAAAAGTAATTTGCCAATTGCAAAAAGTTTGTTTTTTCCCGCATTCCACTCGAGTACGGGAAAAGATGAGTCTTCTACAGTGCTTCTCTCTTTATCCGTTAGCATATCTTTTTTAATTACTTTCTATATCTTAAGCAAAATTTTGTTTTAGGACTAAACCTGTTTAAAAATTATCAGCTTGTTTACTTTTATAAAAAGGGATAGTCTCACACTTTAATTGGGTCTAATCGATAAAACCAGCTTAGAGGCTATCTGGACAGCTGTTTCAATGTCGTTTAAGTAAGGTTCTATTTGTTTTTTGGCGAAGCCGCCAATGCCTACACCATTAACTTTTAAATCAAATTGGTCAAGAAGAACTCTTATTCTGTCGTTGATTCCTCCAGAAATTTGCAAAAGAATTGGAAGATTGGCTTCAGAAACTGCCTGTGCAGCAGCAAGAGCTTGCAACATCATAGAGTCTTTCTTTATATAACCAGACATAGCCTTACCGTCAATCTGAACCAGAGCTCCTTCGCCAAGAATATTGTAGATTTCTTCTGTTTGCTCTTTAAGCTCTGTGTAAGAGGTAAAGCCGCTACCAATACAAACAGAAATCAACCAAGGCTCGGGAGAAATCTCGCGGATTTTTTGTAAGTAAGATTCCAGCCAATAAAAATTTGGGCCAACGTGAATTTCCAAACATCTAGCTCCAAGCCCCCAAAGCTCAGGCAAAATGGCCGGCTGAAAAGCTTTTACTGGTTCTGGAATGAGTGCATCAACGTGACAAATGGGAACACAAGCACCGCATCCGTAGCATCTTTCTTTGGAATAAGCCAGTTTTCCTTCTTTAATGCTAAAAGCCTGTGTTGGACAAACGGGAATACAAGCGCCACAAGTATCACAACTTTTCTCTTCCAGTGCCACTCTTCGAAAGTGTGGATCTTGCTGGTGGTCAAGACTAAGGCTGACCATAATGGCTGGATGCTTATCTTTTGGTACTCCAGACTTTTCTATCCCCTCGCGGGCCGCAGTAACCACCGTGGGGTGAGCGCAAATATCAACGATGTGCGCCCCTGCTCGGGTAAAAACCTCGCTGTATTTTGAAACCGAATCGAAATCCGAATAGGTTGCTCCACAGATGAGCTTAAACATCCTTCTTTCTTTGAGAGCTCTTATTGCTCTCAATTGCTCCATACCAAATTGGGAGGATGGCAACTTGAGTGAGGGGGAACCATGTAGCATCAAGTATCTTTAAATCTTAAAAGAGAGAACTTCTTAATAATTTTAAAGATAGCATTAAAGCTAACTCTGCAACAGCGAGTAACAATTTACTATTTTCTTATCTTCCATTTGTCTATAATTAGGAATTCCTATAGTTTGACAGATGAATCACTTTACACCTTATGATTCTATTCTTTGTCTGCAGCTTCCCCCTTTTGCTTGTTGTCAGCTTCGTAATTTTCCGTAAGAATCGTTTACTTTTTGCATTGGCCGTAAGCGGAAGCTTGTTCTTCAATTTATTAGGATATTTTCTTGCAATCTTTCACCTGTTTTTATCCTTTGGAGTTTTTATTTTTGCTGGATATAAAAATGGGGAAGTGAATTCTTTGAATCAGACTATTGAAAGAGTATTTTCTGTTCTATTTTTTCTATTCCCTCATATTTTAATGCTGCTCAGTCTATACGGCTTGATAAAGATCCACAAGAAGTCTAATGATGAGATAGACTTCAAAGATAAAAATACAAAATTTAAGCTGCTTATCTTTTATTCATTTGCACTTTTAGTCAGCTTGTTTAGTGCTGAAATAATGACTATTCTCAATAGATTCCAAACAAATTCTTTGTAATTTTTAGTTAAATTACTAATTCCTGCAATTGTTTTTTCTGGTCGGCTGCTATGAGTGATTGAATTAAATCCTCGAGGTCACCGTTTAAACAGGTTTCCAGAGGAAAATTAGTTTGAATCCGATGCTCGGATAAGCGGTTTTCTTTAAAATTATAAGTTCTGATTTTTTCGGAGCGGTCACCACTGCCAACCTGACTAAGACGAGCTGAAGCAATTTTTTCTTGCTGTTCACGGATTTGCATTTCGTAGATTTTGGCTCGCAAATGTGCCATTGCTCTTTCTTTATTTTGGTATTGGGAACGCTCTTCAGTACAGAAAATATGAATTCCGGTTGGTTTGTGAACCAAGTGAACAGCCGTTTCTACTTTGTTAACATTTTGTCCGCCAGCTCCTCCGCTTCGGGCTGTGGTTATTTCAATATCGCCTGGATCAATGTGGACTTCTACTTCGCTCACCTCGGGCATAACCGCTACCGTGGCCGTCGAAGTATGTACACGCCCAGAGGCTTCGGTAGCAGGTACACGCTGCACACGATGAACTCCCGCTTCGTACTTCATTTTACTAAAAACATTGTCTCCTGAAATTTCCAAGCATACTTCTTTGTAGCCTCCCATTTCGGCATTGGAAGAGCTTATTACTTTAGCTTGCCACTTTTGCCAGTCGGCATAACGGAGATACATTTTTAAAAGATCTCCCGCAAAGATGGCCGCTTCATCTCCGCCAGCAGCCGCGCGAATTTCTATGATTACGTTCTTTTCGTCGTTGGGATCAGTTGGCAAGAGCGATATTTGAAGCTCCTCTTCAAGAGTTGTGGTTCTTTTCTTCAGCCTTTCAATCTCTTCTGAAGCGAATTCTCTCATCTCGGGGTCGTTTTCACTTGCCAATACTTCTTCACTGGATTCAAGCTCTTGCTCAAGCTTTCGGTATTCAGTGAACTTATTTACGGTTATTTCGAGTTCTTTGCGGGCTTTAGCAATTGTCTTTAACTGCTCGTAATCACCTAGTATTTTAGGATCAGCCATTTTTTCTGTAAGAAGATGATAGGTCTTTTCCATCTCTTGAAGCTTGCCTTTTAAAATTGGATCCATTGAATTTATATTTTTTTAAAATATTTCCGTAAACAAAGTTAAATAATTTCAGACTCTAATTATAAACAGCCTCTTAAAAAGCTAATATTTACAATCTAAAATTCACAGTCGATAATGAAGAACTTTATTTTCCCATTCATAGCTTTACTCTTATCTCTTCTTCTTTTTTCAGGAGTATTTTTCTTTTTCAAGCCCTGCCTCTTTAAACCCAATTGCAAGGTGGCTTCAGAAACACAAAAAGACAGACTGGCCCAAGAGGCCCATCTAATCGCAAAGAGAAAAATTAAATACAAAGCTTCCTATCAAATAATTGATTATCCAGGAGGCGATATTCCGGCCAGCCAAGGTGTTTGCACAGATTTAGTTATAAGAGCTTACCGTAAGATTAGAATTGATCTGCAAAAGGAAATTCATGAGGATATGCAAAAGAATTTTCATAAGTATCTTCAGACTTGGGGACAAAAGAAAGCAGATTCAAACATTGATCATCGTAGAGTCAAAAATCTATCAAAATTTTTCCAGCGCAAAGGAAAGATTTTGCCTATTACAGATAATCCTTGTGACTACAAACCCGGAGACATAATCGTCTGGGACACAAGCTTCGGTAACAAGAAGCTAGACCATATAGGCATTGTTGCCAATTCAAAGGCACTTTGGTGTAGCGGTCGCTATCAGACATTACATCACGGTTGGGGCAATCCTCGTGAAGACGACTCTTTGTTTTTATGGCCAATCACTGATCATTACAGATACCCTTAAGGAATATCCATTGTTAGCGCAAGCTCCTCCGAAAGCCAGCTTCTTCGGCCTCTTGAGTGGTGGCAAAGCAAGCTTCGGGATTGGTTCTTTTATACATT
>JANRMG010000128.1:0-4202 GCA_033761855.1 Candidatus Caenarcanales bacterium | reverse complement strand
CATGGATATTTTGCGGATGGCTTATGTAAAAAGCTCTATTTTTAAAGAACTAAATGGATTTGCTCAAAATACTGATTTAACAACTCTGGTGAGGAAGTTCAATGAAGGGAATTATTCTGCCCTGGTAATGCGCGCACTGACTGGTTGGAATGTTGGACGTATTACTCAAAACACACCGAATGACTGGGACTCTGATGCTAGTAATCCTGGATTGTTTTCTAATGGTTTCCGTTGGCCACTTGAATGGGGATTTGATGATTGGATCAATGAATTTAAAGTCAATCCTCAAAAATATGTAATTAATACTTCAACTTCAAAGCAAAATACTGATATTCCACAAAAATATCGAGATATCGGAATCGTCTCTAATCATGCTTTCTCTGTAACATTTGAAGATGACAAAGCAATTCTTAAGAACCCTTTGTATTCCTCCAGTACACCAATTACAATAGCCGAGTTCAAAGAGATTTTTGATAATATTGAGTATGCAATGGTCCCTAGTTAAGCCTTAGATGAAATATTCCTCAATTGTAATCCTCACCGGAGCGGGCATCTCGGCCGAGTCAGGAATAAAAACTTTCCGGGATAGTGATGGTCTTTGGGAAAACCATAAAATAGAGGAAGTAGCTACCCCAGAGGGATTTATAAAAAACCAAAAGTTGGTTTATGAATTTTACAACCAAAGACGGAAGCAGCTCCGAGAGGTTGAACCAAACAAAGCACATATTGCTCTCGCTGAATTAGAAAAGAACTTCAAAGGTCGCTTTACTCTAATTACCCAAAACGTTGATAATTTGCATGATAGAGCTGGTTCTAAAAATTTAATCCACATGCATGGAGAACTTTTAAAAGCGCGCTGCCAAGAAAGTGGAAAAATTTATGACTGCACGGATAATTTGGACCAAAGCTCTAAATGCGATTGCTGCTCGCCCACAAACGGATTGCGACCGCATATAGTGTGGTTTGGTGAAATGCCTCTTGAAATGGCAAGAATAACAATGGAACTTAAAAGATGTAATTTGTTCATTGCGATTGGGACTTCAGGCAACGTGTATCCTGCGGCTAATTTTGTTAGGCAAGCAAAACTCGCTGGCGCTCGTGCAATAGAGGTAAACAAAGAAACATCACAGGTATATAATCACTTTGATGAACACAGATATGGTCTCGCCACTGAATTAGTGCCTAAGTTAGTTGAAGAATTGTTGTCCTGATTTAAATTTTATCAATCAACTCGCAAATTGGATGCGGAGAATCGTCGACGTTATGCGAAGAACAATCTGGAATTAATTCCCATTTGCTTTTAATAGCATGCATGAAATCTCTCTTGGATTGAAGAGCTTTGATTTCTTGCTCCACAATTGTTATTTTCTTTTCTAATAAATTTCTTGCCTCATTGCAAGGAGTCGATGGATAGCTCAAATCCAAGAGGGATTTAATTTCCTCAAGTGTAAAATTTAAACTTTGGGCTTTTTTTATAAAGTCTAATTTCTTTAGAGTTATTTCTTTTTCAAACAAACGATAATTGCCTTCGGTTCGGCTGGATGAAGCAATTAAAGAAATTTTTTCGTAATATCTTAGTGTTGGTTTGGTAATCCCCGTCAATTCGGAGAGTTCCCCTATTGTTATGGGGAATGATTGTAAATTATTACTTTCTGATGAAATAAATGATGAATTAACCATTGACTTTAAAGCCTACTTTAACCTTTAGGATTAATTGTGTAAGGTTAATTGAAAGGATAAATGAAATGAAAAACCTACAAAAAGCAATCGTAGCTTCTTCTTTATTAGTAATAAGTTTACTTACTTTACCAAGCTTTGCTTGCAAATGTACAGGCGATGACAGTCCCTGTAAATGTGGACCAAGCTGTGTTTGTCACGAAAAAGCCAAGTAAGTAAGAAAGACTAGCGATCGATCTTTTCTCTTCAAAAACTTCTCTTGAAAAAAAGCTTCAGGAGAGGTTTTTAAGGTTCAGCTTCTTTTTAAAATTAAATTATCTGAAAGTCATAAACTTTAGGTTCTTTAGAGCCATTTTTCACCAGCAGTGCATAATTCCCTGCATCGAGATTTAGTCTGCTTCTTTTCGGGCTCCTGAACTCTAATAAGCCAGGTTTAACCTCCTCGAGAGCGAATTGAACAAATTCTCCATTGGATTCACGACTTAAGTCGTTAGGGTTAACTCTAAGTTTGAGAAGACTAATTTGATAGCGTGAGGGGCGTTTGAAAATATTTTGCTGGACAACTAATTTTAATTTTGATGATTGAAAAATATTATTTGGTTCAGGGTCATTTATTTTTACATAGGAATTTTGGTTTCTCTCGAAGTCGTGATAGCCATTCTTTGAGTATTTTAGAAGAGTAAACTTTTTATTTTGGTTTAAATAAAAACCAGCCCTAAAACCCTCCAAGAGCTCACCGTCTACAAAAGCTGTGCTTATTAACTCTTTGTGGCTTTTTTGGCTAAGTTGCTTTATATCGCCGGTGTCAATATCTTTGCTATAAAAAAACAAGTTTGCTTTTGGATTTTCTGCCGAAGATGATTTAAATAAAATTATTGGATCTGTTTCTGGATGAATCGGTAGCACGTACCAAAGTTCATAAGTTTTTTTGCTATCAACAGTAAATCTTTGAATCTGTCTATCTTCATCAATAAATTCATTAATCACTTTTAACGAATTCATCTGTTCTTTACGATTCTTTAAATTTTGTTTGGTTGAAACTATTGAGCTAGCAATAGTTTTTTGCAAAAAACGGTAAAGAACTAAAGAGGGTGCGTAAAATCCGCCAACTATGGAAGTAGTGATGAGCCAAGCATAGCCAATAATTTTTATTTTTCTTTTTTTTCTCTTTAAAAGATTTTGGTGTTGAGCTAGTCTGGCGTGGGCTTCCTCTGCAGAGATACGGTTAAATACTTGTCCTTCAAAATTTATTGGGTAAGCTGATTTGTTCAAGAATTCTAAACGGTAAACCCTAAAATAATCCTCTAAGAGACTCTCTTGGACGGAGGCTTCGGATTGGTATATGTCTACTTCTTGTGTTGTATGGATTAGTTTGTGTGAGCTTATATATTTTAAAAGCGAATCATCTTTGTTTTCTTCTGCTTCGTTTTGAATTTTGTTTTGATAAGTGTAGTTTTTGTTATAAGCTTTATTCTCTAGTTTGCTTATTCTTTTTTCTTTTTGCCATGCCTTTGTTGGTGAGGGTAAGCAAAGAATTAAAATTGATAATAATGTTAAAAGCTTCTTTAGATTCATTTGACAGATGACAGTTTTTAATAATGTTAAGAGTGGAAAATTAAAGTAAATTTTAAATCATCTGAACTAAAGAGGTTTAATTTGAAAAAAGTATTTTTGTAATTTTGTTCTAAACAAAACTTTTACTTAAAATTCTGGCCATTTGCGTATTCAACGCGTGTCCGCCCTGGAAGCTAATAAAATGAGCTTTAATCCCCAAGGGATTCGCACCCGAAAGAGATAAATCACCGAATAAATCTAAAAGCTTGTGTAGTGCGGGTTCATCTTTTTCGTAGAGCGGCAAGTCGTATCCGTTCATATCGTAGCTAAGCCATTTGCCAATTAAACCCATGGCTTGATTTTCCTCTTTGGGAGCAAATGTTCTGGCTCTTGCTAGTTTGTCTATGCCGTCATTTAAAGACCAGCTAACCCAACTTTGTTCTCCATTGATAGGCGATTTAAAAATATAAGTCATCTTAAATTCTTTGTTTGGGTAGGCTAGGACTGTTCTTTCATCTTTGTTTGTGTCTTTACTCAGAGAAGCTTTGACCTCATTTAATTCTATTTGGGTGAGCTCTGTGTTTTTTTCTGGCCATTTTTTTAGTAAATCAATCCAGGGTTTTGCGCTCCCATCGAGGAGGGGGATTTCTTGTCCATCAATAAAGATTTCGAGAGAGGGAATTTGCAATAAATTTATTGCACAAAGTAAATGCTCCACAAAACAAATTAAATTTTTGCCTGAGCCTAGAACCGTATTGCGAGTGGCTGAGCTTAGGTTTTTTACGCTCGCCTCTATAAATGAGCCATCCGGGAAAGTGAAGTAAATGCCTTTTTTGTTGCTTGGCCTGAATTCAAGGTTAATTTGCTTTTTGCTAATACTGCCTTCGGCAGAAAATTTAATTATGCTTGCTTCCATGAATTGATTAAAGTTTCTCGAAAAATTGAATGCTTCGATTGTAAAGTATAAATTA
>JANRMG010000127.1:0-13545 GCA_033761855.1 Candidatus Caenarcanales bacterium | reverse complement strand
AGCTTTTCATCGATTGCAAAATATATCTCTAAGATTATATGATCTTCCTTCATCTCTCCTAATCCTCGATCTAAGCAATCTTAGTTTTGGGAGAGACCTTCCTTTTTTGCAATATGTCAAACACGCACCATTAGTTATTAACCAATTTTTATGATTCTTAGAGTTAGAGGATTGAGACATTTACTTCCTTGGGGAATTAAAAATAATATGTTTCAGCGAGTGGCCCCGCAGATTTTAACAGAAGCGAAACAGCTAGATGGAAGAGCTGATGCAGCTCGAGGAATTTCAAGAAGAGAAAGAACAAATATATGTAGGCAAGCAACAGCCTTAGAAAGAAGAATAGAAAGTTTGCTCTATTTCCATGATTACAGTATGAAAGGTAGTGTTGGACAAGGTAAACAAGCTTTGGAAGATGCTCAGTCTATCTTAAATCCAAATGTTTATAAAAAATTGGGAAATATTAATTAAATAATTACATATTAGTTAGTCAGGGATTGCTTTGCAAATATTTTAAAAAACACGAGGGTAAGCATAGATGAGCCGAGATAAGACCCTTTAGTCTGCCACAAATTCGATTGGATGAATGATTTAATAAGGCTAAAACTTCACTAAAAATAAATTAGCAAGTCGCAATTTATTTTATTCATGAAAGCCAAATTAAAAGCCTCGTCCAATTTTGTCAAGAACGAGAATGTAAATAGTATTTCTGTCGATATCGCCTCGCAAGATGGTTTGGTATCAGAACAATTGGAACTATTAAATTCTCAGTTTGAAGCCAGACAACGTTTGATAAAAGGAAATCTAAACCTTGTTTATCAGATTGTAAAAAAGATGGGCTATATGAAGAGCTCCGATATTGATGAGGACGATTTGGTTGGTTACGGCATTATTGGATTAGTTGAGGCGGCGCAAAAATACGAGGAAAGCAAGGGAAGAAGTTTTCAGGCTTTTGCAGGTTTAAGGATTAGAGGTGCAATCCTCGATCAGTTAAGGTCTTCTGATAGCTTAACTCGCTCTTCCCGAAAGAAGGTTAAAACTTTAAGTTCTTCTATTCAGGAGCTAGAGAGAGAGTTGGGTTCAGTACCAACTAATGCCCAAATTGCCGAAAGAATGAATGTGTCTTTAGAAGAGCTTTGTGAGATACAAAAAGAAGCAAGTGTAATAACTTTATCTTTGAATACAACTTTGAGTGATGAATCAGAAGAAACCTGGCTAGACCAAGTCTCTGATTCGAAGCCCACTCCCTACGAGAACTGCGAGAACAATAATTTAAAAGAAAACTTAATTAAGGCTATTGGCGAATTACCTGAACGAGAGAGATTAGTGGTTGGTTTGTACCATTATCGTAATTTTACAATGCGCCAAATTGCTTCTATTCTCAAGGTTTCAGAATCTCGTGCTTGCCAAATTCATAACCGTGGAATTTCTCTTTTAAAGAGCAAGTTGGAAAAATTTGTTGCGGTTTAGCTTTCCCCCATCCCAACCTTCCCCTTCAGGGGAAGGAGAATAACTTTTTGTCAATTTCTGATTTGCAGTGACTATTGTCTGTAACTTTAGTTAAGCTAAAATGAGTAAACATTGTTTTTTAATTTGAACCGCAGCAATCTTCGATGGAAAGACCTGAAAAGGCTAAGACGCTCTTTATAACTGCTACTGATACTGGAGCGGGAAAGACTTTTTTTACGCTCGCTTTGGCAAGAGCTTTGTCTTCTTTAGGCTTGAGCGTAGCGGTTTATAAGCCCATCCAAACAGGTTGTAAACCCAATAACTCTCTTTCGTCACTTGGTTCCGAAGACTTGGAGCTTATTTTGGAGCATTGCTCAAAAGATTTCCCTGAGTTGGGCGTAAAATGCAGCTATTGTTTGTCTCTTCCAGCAACCCCAGAATTGGCTGCTAAAGAGGATAGAGTGGAAATAAATCTCCAAAAGCTTCAAAATGATTTTGAGGATTTATGTGCAAAGTACGATGTTGTTTTGGTCGAAGGTGCGGGCGGTTTGATAGTGCCAATTGCTCAAAACTTTGTAATGGCCGATTTGATAAGCTCTTTCGGGTGCGATGCTCTTTTGGTGGTGCAGAATAAGTTGGGGTGTATTAATCAGGCCTGTCTTTCGGCCCACTATGCCAAGAGCAAGGGTATAAATTTAAAAGGTTTTGTTTTAAATAATATTTCTAATTCCGAGAAAGAGAATCCAAAAGTTTTAGCCAATAATGCCGTATTCATCCAAGAATATGCCAAAATTTCTTGTTTGGCTGAGCTGCCTTTTTCGCTTGAGGAGAGTCTTGAGGCGGATAATGCAAAAAATTTAGAGCAAATAATACTCGGCTTCAAGTAAACTAAAGAATAAATATTTTCTGTAAAAGCTTTTTGAAAGGCCATTAAAGAGCAAAAGAAAAAAGAGATGAGCGAACTTTATTTTTACAATTCATTAACCCGTTCCAGAGAGAAATTTGAACCTCTCGTAAAAAACAAGGTGAGTATTTATACTTGTGGGCCCACCGTTTATGACTCCTCTCATATTGGGCATGCGCGCAGTGTAATCGTTTGGGATTGCTTGGCTCGTTACCTCCGCTTTCTCGGTTATGACGTTGCTTGGGCCCGAAATATTACCGATATCGACGATAAAATCATTAATCGTTCAAAAGAAAAAGGCATTAGTCCCGAGCTTCTAGCGCGCACAGAGACCTTTAAGTTTTGGAAAGACATGCAAGATTTAAATATCTTTTGGCCAGATTTTGAGCCTCGTGCCACCGAAAATTTATCCGAAATGTTTGATTTTATTCAGGGCCTGCTTAACAAGAAAGCCGCTTACCAAGCGACAAACGGAGATGTGTACTTTCGTGTTCAAAGTTTTAAAGAATATGGACAGCTAAAGAATCTTGCTGAGCTCAAAGATACGGTCTCCCGGATCGAGCACCAAGAGGTTAAAGAGAATGTTTGCGATTTTGCCCTTTGGAAAGCCTTTCCTGAAGATGATTATGGTTATGCTAGTCCCTTTGGTCATGGTCGTCCTGGCTGGCATTTAGAATGCTCTACCATGATTAAACGCTACTTTGGAGAAACAATTGACATCCACGGTGGCGGCGAGGATTTGGTTTTTCCGCACCATGAAAATGAAATCGCTCAATCAGAGTGCTTACACAATGGTACCAAGTTTGCCCGCTTTTGGTTGCACAATGCCATGATTTTGGTAAATGGCAAAAAAATGTCCAAATCAGAAGGTAATTACATAACCATTCAGGATTCTTTAAAAAGCTTTTGCGGGAATACAATTCGCTTTTTTGTGCTTAGTGCTCATTATCGTCAGCCAGTCAACTACACCGAAGATGCTCTGGTGGCGGCCAGTCATGGGTTTCAGCGGCTCTTTAAAGCGCTAAACCAAAGCACGCTTTGCCAAGAAGTACCTCTCAAAAAGCTTAACCAAAGCTATGTACAGAAGTTTAAAGATTGCATGAGCGAAGACTTAAATACCGCTTGTGCTCTCTCCATCCTCTTTGAGATGGTTAAAGAAATTAATAAAGGTGACACAGAACTAGAGCCTACACTTCGCGAACTCATGAAGGTATTGGGTTTTAACCTGCAAATTAGTTATGCACCAACCTCTACAATATGTTTAGAGCCAATTTTTGAGCTCTTGATTGAAATGCGCAACAAAGCGAGACAATCTAAAGATTTTGCTATGGCTGACCAAATCCGGCAGCAGTTTGACAAAGCTGGCTTTGTACTTAAAGACTCGCCAGAGGGTACAAAGGTAGAGCCAAAGTAAAATTTCTAAATTAAACTTTCTGGCCTTACTCAGAGCTTGTTTTCAAATTTAATTTGAAATAAAAAAATAAAACTATAAAAAACTTTAATATAAACGAAAAAGAATTTGGGCACTTATAAAAATCTTTTAAGTCTAAAAATTTAAATACACAAAATTAAAAACTAAGACTTTAAGACTAAATTGTATTCACGCATCTATAAAAATAAAAATCTACCCGTGCAAGCAAAGATTATTTTTAGCTTGACTTTGTTATATATTTTTGCGCTTACCAAGGCTTGTTTACTAAAACAAATTATTTTGTATGGTTTTAAGAATTTGGTTCCTCTTGACCAGTTGATTGATTTTGCATTTTTGAGAAAACTTTTTTCTGTTTGCTGTTTGTTGTTTTATCTTTCGGGTCTGCCTCTCTCGGTTTTGGCGGGGCCAAATAAACAAATTAACTCAATAAACCTTTCTAATGAAAAAGTGCAACTTAACAAATCTGGAGGGCAGGCTCCAGTTACAAGTTTTTATTTGGATGCAGATACTAAAGGAAACGCAAGATTCGTTGTTGATTTAAAAGAAACAGAGCTGATTGGCAAGGCCTATCGTAATTCTTTAGCTAATGGTGTGGTGGTAAGAGTCAATCAATTTTCGACCTCGCCTATGGTTGTGCGGCTCGTTCTTGACGGGCCAAAGGATGAAATTAAAAAATATGCGGTCTTGGACAATGCAAACTCTCAGGTTCTTTTGGGTAAGTCTTCAAAGGTTGCAAGCAGCTCTGATTCAAAGAAGACAAATGGTGTCTCAACCTCTAGTAAAACTAACGCTTCCAAAACCGCTTCAGTTCAGTCTATTAGCTTTAATAATAAACAGTTTTTCTTAGAAACTAGTGAGGCCGTTTCGCTTAAAACCTTTGAGCTGACCGTTCAGAAGAAGAAAATGTTTGTAATCGATATTACAAAAGCACAGTTGACCGGTGGGCTAAAAAGTAATTTTTCCGAAAAAGAAACTGGTACTTCAGAAATTATTAGAGTTGCCCAATTTGAGCCCGGAACCGTAAGAGTCGTCGTCGAGGGTCCAGAGGCGGGTTTCTGGAAGAATGAGCTAAAAGATTCGCAAAAAATCTATTTGAGCAAAAATGCGGGTTCTAATACTAGCTCAAGTGCTTCAAAGGAAGCTGCAAAAGAAGAAAAAGAGAAGGGCAAAAAAGAGACAAGCCCTGAGACTAAAGATAAAACAAGTGCTAAACATAGAATTTATTTAGAGGGTGATTCGCCCCTTCAAATCAAGATCAAGGCAGAGAATGCTCAAAAGTCAATTTCTTATAAAACTTTTAGATTAAATGCCCCAGAAAGATTAATTGTTGATCTTTATAACTGGGAGGGAGATCTCAAGGATTTAACTTTAGATTCAACGCAATTAAAAACCCAATCACCTTTGCTAGTTGGTTTAAGAACAGGGCGTCCCTATGATTCCTCCAATAAAAACTCAGGGGTTGCGCGTTTAGTTTTTGACTTAGGGCAAAAAGACCTCAAGGTTCAAGATGTTTTAACTGCTGATAAACAACTTCTTACTTTTACTTTAGCTCCTGGCATGTCTAATGCCTTTAACGAAAATCTGAACGAACTAAAAAAAGTTAGAAAAAAACTAAAAGTCGTTGTGGATGCGGGCCATGGAGGCTATGATGCTGGTGCAATTTATTCGGGCGTGGAAGAAAAAAATCTTACTTTGTCAATGACTAAAAAACTCGGTACCATCTTGTCTGCTGCTGATATAGAGGTTGTACAAACCCGCGAGGATGACCGCTTTGTCTCTTTGGACGAGAGAGTAAACATAACCCGTAAAACCAAGCCAGACCTCTTTGTAAGCATCCACTGTAACGCAATGGAAAGCACTTCAAAAATTCATGGTATAGAAAGTTATTATTTCACTCCTCAAAGCCGTAATTTGGCTCACGTTTTACACAAAAAAGTTGTTAAAAAAACTAAGGCTCCAGATCGCTTTGTCCGCAAAGCTCGATTTGTTGTGATTCGCGAAACTGCTATTCCATCGGTTCTGCTGGAAGTTGGTTTTATGTCCAATCCTACCGAACGAAGCCAATTAATGACTAAAGATTATCAAAATACAATTGCTAAAGCTGTCGCTGAGGGCATTGTGGAATATTTGGCGGAAATTCAAACTACTACTTCATCTACTGCTAAAAGTGGTACAAAGCGCTAGGTCGTGGTGCTGGCTTGGTTAAGCTGCGTTATAATCTGTGTCTGTTTAAATAAAGAGTTGAGATTTTGAAAATTGCATTTTTAGATTCTGGAGTTGGTGGCCTAACGGTTTTGAACAGCTTTGTTGATGATTCGAAAAAAGCTTTCGATTCTGAGCCAATTAGCGAGATAACTTATTTAGCGGATCTTGCCAATCTCCCTTACGGTGGGAAAAGTCAAGAGGAACTTAAGCTGATTTTATTAAATAATCTCCAATGGCTGCAATCCCGAGCGGATTCGGTTGTTTTGGCTTGTAATACCAGCTCGGCAATTTTGGATTCGGAGATTGAAAGACAATTCCCCAATGTAAAAATTTACGGTCTAATCCAGGCTTTTGCTAAAGATTTGGCGCTGAACCACAAGAATTTAAAAAAACTAGTTGTTTTATCAACCAGGGCAACTCACAATTCTGGAGCCTACATAAACATGTTAAAGCAGTCCAGACCTGATTTGGAGGTTCAATCTGTGCCTTGCCCCGAGTGGGTGCCTTTAATTGAAGATAATCTCTCTAAAGGGTACGAGCCTCTTCAAGAATTAGCTGAAGAGAGTGTAAAAAAGATTATTAATCAAATCGAAATCGAAGCGGATGCCTTGGTCTTTGGTTGCACCCATTATCCGCTTTTAAAGGGTGCTATTAAAAAACTTTTGCCTAAAGTGCTGCTTCTCGATCCTGCTGATTCAATCCGTAAAGAACTTAGTGAATTTGTTTTTTCACCCACTCAGACTTCAATAACAACCTATTCAAGCTCAAATGAAGAAGTTCTTAAAGATAAATTGAAGAGTCTTGATAAGATTTTGCTTTGTGCTAAATATTGCCAAAATAAGGTTAAAGCTGCGCAAATTATTGGCGCAAAAGCTTAGTCTAGAGCCCTTCGAGACGGAAGCAGAGATTAACAAGCTTTTGAATTTTGTCTTTGGTTTTACGCGCGAGCAGCTTGAGCTAAAGGCTGACTACCAACCCAATTTGCAAGAAAGAAAACAACTCTTTTCTTTGCTTCGCCAAAGACTCAGCCACATACCTTTGCAACACTTAACCGGGATGGCGGAGTTTTATGGTTTAAGTCTTAAAGTAAATAAGCATGTTCTAATTCCGCGTCCAGAAACCGAAATCTTAGTCGAAGAGACTCTCAAAATTCTGCAAAACACCATTAGTCCAAAAATCTTAGAGATTGGAACCGGTAGCGGTTGTATTAGTCTTGCTCTTGCCAAATTTTTAAAAAGAAGTAATCCACAAATTACTGCCACAGATATTTCTGTTGAAGCTTTGCATATGGCTAAAGAGAATACGGTGAATCTTGGTTTAGAAAAATATATAAACTTTGTCCAAGCTGATATGGTCACGGAAGAACTCTTAAAAACAAACTTCGATATTCTTGTTTCTAATCCTCCATATATCTCTCACGCGGAGTTTCAGGAATTGGCTCCTGAAGTGCAAAAAGAACCATATTTAGCATTGGTTGGTGGCTCGCGATGCGATGTGGAAGACGATGGATTGACTTACTATAAAAAAATAGCTAACCTAAGAATCAAGTCCAAAAGTTTTTTACTTGAGCTTGACTCTTCGCGGGCTGAAGCAATAGGAGAGATTTTTAAACAGGCTGGTTATTTAAAGATAAGTTTTATTAAAGACCTAAATGGTTTCATAAGGTTTATTTATTTTGAGGCTTAAATAATTTATAAGGAACTTTTTCGGCTAATTAACGCCTTTCTATACATATACTAAAAAACAAAAGTGTGGATTCACTTACCGGGTGAGGCTAGCTAGAGTTTTAACTTAAGGAGCAAATAATGGAAAACGAAGCTAAAAGCGTAAGATTTGAAATAAGAATAGTATTAGGTGAGTAGTCTTTACTTGTGCATTACTTAACTTGACTGCAAGTATTACAAGTGTTATTCTTTAAATACAAACAAGGATCTCAAAAGAGTTGGGATTAAGCGACATTAGTTGCTTTCTCAACTCTTTTTCTTTAGAGTAATTTTTGGGTTGATCGAAGTTTAAAATGACCTTTCTTAATCAAACCGCTAATCAAGCTAAAAGTCAAACTGAGCTAGAACAGAAAATCGAAAGAGAGCTGGAGACAATTGGTCTCAATCTGGTTCAGTTTCAAAAGTTTCAAAACGGTGACTACCCAACTTTAAGAATTACCATAAATGATCCTTGTAAGCCTGTCGGTCATGAGCAATGTGCAAAAGCTACTAAGCTCATTCATAAGCTTGACCCCAACCTGTCTGAAAAGTACCATCTCGAAGTCTGGAGCCCTGGAATTGGCCGAGAATTAAAAACTCAGAGAGACTTTGAGATTTTTAAAGCAAAAAAAGTCGAGCTTATTTTTCTCGATTCAAAGACTAAACCAGTGATTGGAAATTTATTAGGAAAATTTGAAAACTTGATTAAGCTTCAAATCCTTGATCCAAACGCTGATAATATCTCTTTTTTAGAGGAATGCTTCGACGAGTCTTTGATCTCTAAGGTACAGCTTGCTCACGATGAAGTGCTTTCTCAAAATAATCCTGTTGAAATCTCTTTGGAGGACGTTTAATGTATACTTTTGGCCCTGAATTCATGATTGCCGCTGAAAAGCTCGAACAGGAAAGAAGCATTTCTTTGGAAGCTTTTATTAAAGCTATCTGCGACGCCGTATTAGCAGCTTACAAGCGTAAAGTGCCGGGTCATAACATCGATGGAGTGAAAACTGTCTTTCATGAAGAGGGTGCACAATTAGGGATTTTTGCTCCACTTACGGTTGTGGAAGCAGTTAAAAATGAATACACAGAAATTAGTTTAGAAGAAGCAAGAGCGGTTTTAGGTGATGTTCAATTGGGTGAAATCCTTGAAGTGGATGTTACCCCCGAAGATTTTTCGGAGTATGGTCGTATTGCGGCTCAGGCTGCCAGACAGATTATGCGTCAGCGCCTCAGTGAAGAAGAGAAAAAGCTTTTAAAGCATGAATTTGATATTAGAAAAAATACGATGGTTGTCGGACAAGTCACTCGTATTGAAGAAAGACAAGATTATGGTATTGATATTATCGTTGACCTGGGCCGTATAGAGGGTGTTATGCCACCCAAGCATCAAATTCCAAACCACGAGTATAAGCGTGGACAGAGAGTTAGAGTTTATGTTTGCGATTTTCAAGAGCGTAGTAAGCGAATGGTAATAATTGTTTCTCAGGCTCACGAAGAGTTGGTCTCTGAACTCTTCCGTTTAGAAGTTCCAGAGGTTGAAGAGGGAATTGTTGAGATTGTTTCAAAATCCAGAATTGCTGGCAAACGTTCCAAAGTGGCTGTCCGTTCAAATAATCCGGATGTTGATCCAATTGGAGCTTGTATTGGTTCGAGAGGGGCAAGAATCCAAAATATTAGCTCAGAACTTTTTAACGAAAAGATTGACGTTGTTCCCTGGTCTGAAGACCCAATTGAATTTATTTCTTATGCTTTGAGTCCAACCCAAATCTCTCAAATTGCTTTGTTTGATGATAACCGTGCTTTAGTGGTTGTTCCAGATGATCAGCTGAGCCTTGCCATCGGCAAGGGCGGGCAAAATGTAAAATTGGCAACTCGTTTGACAGGTTGGAAGCTAGATATCAGAAGCGAAAATGAAATGGCTAATCAAGCTCCTGAACCCGGAAAATCCCAAGAGTTAAAACAGGAAGAAGAGTCTTCAGAAGGGTCTGAAAGACTTGAAGAAGTTGAAAATGCAGTTGCAACTAATAATGAGTAATTTATAGAAAGTCTCATCCCTAAAATTTTTCCTTCTTTAATTTGCATGAGCGAAGCCATAAACGCTTCATTTTTTATGGAAAGGTTTGGATGAGAGCTTCTAACCACCCACAAAGTAAGAGCGACAAGCTCTGTCAATAAGCTCTCTGCTTAGCTTAAAAGGTGTTTTCATCTTTGTGTAACGGCAAATGTCTGTTGCGCGCGAGAGTATATCTTTGGGATCGCAGGCTCTCATTGGTCTTTGAGCTTTAATATAATGCGTTTGGATAAAATAGTCCAGGAGTTCATCTTCCCATTTCATGTTGGCCTTATCCGCTTCATTAGCGAAGATCTGGCAATAGGTTTCTAAAGTTGGGTAATCAACCTTAATTTTGTAAGCAAGTCTTCTTAAAAAAGCATCGTCCACTAATTGCTTTGGATCGAGGTTGGTGGAAAACACAGTAAAAACCCTAAAGGGAACACTGATTTGCTGTCCTGTACGAAGGTTTAATATGTCTTTTTGCTTATCCAGAGGGATGATCCATCTGTTAAGCAAAACTTCTGGGTTTTCTCTTTGCCTGCCAAAGTCGTCTACGACAAATACCCCACCGTTCGATTTGATTGAACTGGGGAATTGGTAGCTTGGTCCATCAGGATCGTATTGTAGGTCGGCTGAGGCAATTGTGAATTCTGGTCCAACAACGATGCAAGGGCGTCTTATTTCAATCCAGCGGTTGTCCATGTCTTGTCTAAGCGGTGGCATGCTTCCAGGTGCTAAATTGGGTTCACTCGGAATGTGCAAAAAGTAATCAAAGAACCTCATTGGGATGCCTTGAACGTTGACCGCATAAGGAACCTTGATTGTGCTTTTATAACAACGCGTAATTCTTTCGGCTATGCTGGTCTTTCCGGTTCCGGCCGGGCCATACAGGAACATAGATTTCCCCGACAAAAGCGCGGGCCCGACCTGGTCAAAGGCACTTTCACTCAAGACTAAATCTTTGTAAGAGTCTCTGAGAGCTTCTTCTGAAAAATCCAAGATTCCATAAAGTTCGGTAACAGCTTTGGTGTAGTCTGTCAAAGAGACAGGAGCGGGACCAACATAGTTTGATACTTTGAGTACGTCCTCTGCGCGGTTATAGCCCATGGTGGTTAAACGGTAAATTTTGTTAAAACCACCTAAACCAGTTGTTCCGGTAACCTCTACAAATTTTTCTTCAGAAAGCTTCATGAGCATCGGATCAACAATGCTGTGCAATGGAAGACGGATTTTGTTTGCTAACTCTTTTCCGGAGGCATTACTTTGGTAAAAAAGACATTTCAGTAATAAATCCTGAATCGAAATTGGGCTTAAGCCAACGTCCTTCATGCTGGAGGGAGGCGCAAAAAAATCTTGATCCTTGGTTGGAATTACTTGTGTAACGTCTATTCCTGGATCCATCTGTTGATGATGGTTTCCACCGAGAAGATTTGTATTTAAATCCTTTTTGCCTAGATTTAAAGAGCTAAAACTAAGATCATTAACCGGAGGAAGATTTCCTTGAGGTAAGTTTGAAGGAGCAACTTCCATAGGTGCGGATAAATTTAAAGGAGGAAGACCACTATTTGATATTTCTGCAACATTTGTTGCAGAGCGGTTATTTAAAGAATATGTAGATGCAGTGTTAGCATATTCATCCTCAGAATTATCTTGAGGAATGGTTTTTTCTCCGTTAGGATTTATTTGTTTAAAAATGTCTCTTAAGTCCATTGAAAATAGAAATGAGCAACAACAAATGTAATTAAAGTAAATTTACCCAGAAATTATGTATAAGCATAATTGAGGATTTCTACCAAAAAACCCACCAAGCTTTTTTATTTGTTGGTTCTCTAAGAGTGAGTATTTGTTTTAGATCCGGATACCCCTGAATAAAACCCAGTGGTCTCATGAATTCAAGATGTTCGGGGTGTTGTGCAATTGCTTCAACATATTCCATATTTCTGGATTTGGCGTATTCTATAACTTTTTCGGTAAGGGCATTGGCTACACCATTTGAACGACATTCGGTATCTATATAATCTAGTCTATGAATTCGTAGAAAATTTTCATAATCATGGACAGTAAAACAAACAACTTTTTTATTTGTTTCGTCAAAAACTTCCCAAAGTTGATAACCATTTTCATAATTGTAAGCTTTGTTCTCGATTACAATTAGAGATTTCCTACTCGTTGAGTGCTGTAAAAAGCTCTTCAAAGCTTTTACTTGAATTGATATTTTATCTTTCTGACTATTCATATACTCAGTATGAGAATGAAATGTTGTCGGTAAAACTTTTGTCATTTGGTTTAAGGTAAATCTTCTAATCTTAAATTATCAAAATTAACGGGGCTTAAGGAAACTCTGATTAATTCGGATTAGTTACAATTATAATTTGAAGAAACGCCTCTAAAGCCAAGAATCTTTTGTTCAATTTGAAAATTCTGAAATTAATCAGAGGTTCCTTGAGAGAATTTTATAAAAAACAATAAAGAGCCTCGTGGCAACTCGAGGCTCTGAGTTTTAGATTAATTTTTAATATTAGTTTAATAGTATCTTTTGGATGTGGTAATTCTTCTAGACTGTCTATCGAGTTTTCTGTGTAGAACGCGTCTTTCGGCGGCGCTTAGTCGACCTCCAGAACGACGAGCTACTCTTTCGTAGGATCTAATGCCTCTTTCATGTCTCTTCAAACGAGTATATTCACGAGGACTAATCCGTCCAGTGCGAAGGCCTCTTCTTATACTAGATCTTTGGATTGCTTGTCTGCGGTTAATAGTTGTATAAGCTTCTGATGGAGTGCTGAATGATGAAATTAGAGTACTTGTAAAGATGGCCGCAATCAAACTTATCAAGGGAAGTTTGTTTGTTTTTGTCATCAAAGTTTCCTTTCGTTAGGGATAGAAATACATTAGCCCACCTAGATTTTGAAAGTATTAACTTAATGGATTAAATGAAGGTTTGGTTTTTACCTAATCTTAAGACTAACGATAAAATACAACCATCTGTAAACTGAGTGTTAACTTAGATAAATTTTAATAAACAATAAAGAGCCTTATGGAGTCAGGAAGACTCCGAAGTTAAAAATTTCTCTCATCCATAAGCTGGTAAGTCGTTAAGATTATTTTTTTGGATTTTGTGAAACAGAAACTTGCGCAGGCTTGAGGACTTTGCCATTTAGGGAATAACCTAAACGGAATACCTCAAGAACAGTACCTTCTTTAACGTTCTCTTGGACTATTTGGGTAACAGCTTCTTGAGTGGCAGGATCGAAGATATTACCGGCATTATCAATGATTTTAAAACCGGATTGTTCGAGCGATGCAATGAGTCCCGTCCAAATCATTTTTAAAGAGTCTAATAAAACCTGGCTCGAAGATTCACTGTTGAAGGACTTTAAGGCATAGTAAAAATTATCGAGAGAAGGAATCAATGTTGTGAGTGCTGGCTCTGCGGCGTATAATCTGGTTTGCTCGCGTTCTTGCTGGGAGCGTCTTAGCAAATTTTGGTAATCAGCGACGGATCTTTTTAATTGGTCTTCAAGCTCCTTAACACGGTTTTCGAGCTCCGCACATTTGCTAGCAAGCTCATCTTGCTCGTTAAATGAATTGTCGGAAATTAATTCTTCTGTTCCACCTGAGTTATTAGAACTGTTGTTAAAGCTGCTGTTGAAACTATCGGATGTTGCTGAATTGTTGCCGTTGCTCATAATATTTTGTATTAATTGGTCATAAAACATAATTTGTTATTGTATTTTACATTAAAGCTTATACTCTGAAGAAATAATTAAACTTGCTTGGGCCAAAATACTGATTAGTTCAACTC
>JANRMG010000126.1:0-3414 GCA_033761855.1 Candidatus Caenarcanales bacterium | reverse complement strand
AATTATTTCTGCCATGGTTCTTGGTTTAGAAGCCGCTGTTCCTTTGGCTTTAGCTTTTGTTTTTACTATGCAAGGATTTTTTTCTAACAACCATTTGTTTTTTAGCTGGGTTCTTGCCGCTCCCTTGGCGATTTATACTTTTCCGCAGTTCAGCCTAAGTAAAAACGTTATCTGGACTCTTCAAGTTGTGCTTTGTACGCTTTACATCGAGATTTTGAATTTAGCCTTCTTCTCTATCTTTCGGGGTGTGGATTTCTTTTTTGATAATTATTTAATTCTCCTCTTGAGCCCATTGATGAATGGATTGCTAGCGGCTTTAGTCTTGCCTTTGTTTACTATGCTCTTTGAGGTCGATAATTCTTATTGAAGTTTTAAATTAAATCTGGATAAAGTTTTGGAAACCATCTTTCCACAACATCAATTGGAAAATTAAGGCGAACAGCACCTTTATCTGAATCTGAAATCAAAAGCTTTGAATCAATTAGTTTTGAAAGTACACTTCTCGCTTGCCGATCTTTATATCCAGTAATTTCAGGTGCTTTGCCTCTTTCAAAGCTTCCTGCTAAAAAAGCTTCTCGCAAAAGACTAAAAGAACCATTCAGTAATCTACCGGCTCTGACTTCTTCTTCCACGTAAATTTCAATGCGATTTAACAAATTTTTAGGTTCGATGAGAGAACCCATATACTCAACTTGATCAATACAACATTCCAAGAAAAATTCACAAAACGCAGTTAGAGCCTTGAGTGAAAGATTTCCTCTACCGTCTAAATCTCCTTGTCTTGGTTCATCAGCTTGCATTAATAGTTCTTTATAGCGTCTCGCATTTCTTGCCAAGCCTCTAGAAACAGACCAAAGGCTGTTTCCAATCCCTATTTGTTTAAAATAAGCATGAGAGATCAAACGGGTTACTCTTCCGTTTCCATCATAAAAAGGGTGAATCCAAAGCAAACGATGATGAGAACAAGGAACAGCTAAAATTCTTTTCAGTTTTGATAAATGCGATGGATCGTAGGCTTTGGAAAAACGCAGCATAAAGTTCTCAACTGCAGAAGCACTTGGAGGAATATGGCGGCCGACTTGTACATAACTTTCTCTAAATTCTCCAGGGGTGACTTTGATTTTCGCCTTTGTATCTGGATTTTCAACCATCAACAGGTCATCTGGCAGCCTACTACAAAATTCGAAGTGGAGCCACTTAATATATTCTATTGATACTGGATTTATCTCTTTATCAGCAAAATCAATGAGCCTTTGGACTTCTATATGAGCCAAAGCTTCTTGTTGCAAAGAGCGCCTTTTTTTGTCTGATGAAAATTCTTTGGCTAGAGCCTTGTCTATATCTCTTGGATGAGTATTATGACCTTCAATAAAATTGCTGTAATAACAATTCATTGAGCGAACTAGATTTCCAATCGAATTTCTTAAGGTTGGATTCAATTGTCCGGCAAGTAAGCTGGATTTATGAATAAGTTCAAAGGCCAAATCTTCTAGTCTTCTCTCTCCATCGTTTACTAAAAGAGGTTCCATTAAACTTATTGCTTCAAAATCTTTCATTTTTGCCGATCTTTTACTTGTTGACTTTCCTTATAGTTAAAGCTACTTTAGGTAATATACCAAAAAATATTGCCGATTATTTTGCCGATCTTTTACTTGAACAATTTTCTCTATTATTTTGAATTTAGTTTCAAGTCTTTTGGGTTGACTTACTTTATTAACAAAGATTAAAGAGCCAAAAATGTCATTTTGAGCTTGTCTCGGAATCTATGTCTCTCCTCGAAAATAATTAATTAGATCCTAAAACAATTTCATGATGACAGAGGAACAATGTTTTCTAAAAAAGAAGTCTCAAAAAATTATAGAGATTTGTTGTGACTACTGTTTAGCCTTTTTAAACATCTCTAAAACCGCAGCTTTAACTTCTTCATGCTTAACTATAGGCTTTGGATAATTGGCTGCTACGAAATTTAATTTATGTATTTTTTCTGGATCAACGTCTTTGAGCTCTGGGACAAACTTTTTAATGTACAAACATTTTGGGTCAAACCTTTGGCCCTGCAAAGAGGGATTAAAAATCCTAAAGTAGGGCGCGGCATCTGTTCCGGTTGAGGCAGCCCATTGCCAGCCACCATTATTCGAAGCCAAATCAAAGTCCAAAAGATATTGCGCAAAGTGTGCTTCTCCCTCTTTCCAGTTGATGAGCAAATCTTTAACCAAAAAAGAAGCCGTAATCATCCTTACGCGATTGTGCATTTGGCCGGTTTGTTTAAGTTGGCGCATTCCTGCATCGACGATTGGATAGCCAGTTTTACCTTCTTTCCAAGCGGTAAGCAAATCTTTATCAACCCGCCAAAGTAAATTTTGGTATTCCTTGCGGAAGGATTTTTCCTCCACATGCGGAAAGGCCTGCAGGATCATAGAGTAAAACTCTCTCCAAATCAGTTCACTGAGCCAACCCTCTATATTTTCTTTTTCTTCAGCACTTTTTGCTTTGTCTAAAAGCTCTTGGGCTTTGCGATAGCATTCACGTATACTTACTGTTCCAAAGCGCAAATGCACAGACATATGCGAAGTCCCAACTTCCGAAGGGAAATCTCTGGCTGTTTTGTAAGTAAAAACTTTTTGTTGGAAGAAACTCTCTAATTGCTTGTGAGCTTCATCAGTTCCTGGTTTTACAATAATCTCTGTTTCTTTAAAACCAATGTCGCTAATTTTTGCAACGAGTTTGGCTCCAGCATTAAAGAGCTTAACATTTGCATTCTCAATTTCTTTTGTACTTACTAAGTCGCTCTTCTTTAGAAGCTCTTCGGATGGATAATCATAAAGAGCAGCCTTCGGGTCTTCGATTAGTCGGGTAAGCCAAGCTCTTTTGTAGGGAGTGAAAATGGTGTAGGGCTTTTTGTCGGCTTTGGTAACCTCTGTCGATTCAAAAATAACGTGGTCTTTGCAGGTAATTAGTTGTCTGTTATCTTGGTTAAGTTTGGCTTGTACCATTTCATCGCGCTTAAGAGGGTAGGCCTCATAATCACGATTGGTAAACACAACATCAACGCCAAGAGCCTCTGCAACCGAAGGGATTAGCTCTTGTGGATCGCCATAAACAACTAGTAAATCTGAGCCAAGCGCTTTGAGCTTGCTTTTAAGCTCCATTAAGGATTCAAAAATATAAAAAACTCTTTTGTCGTCTTTGTCTGCAAGCTTGTTTAAGATATTGCTATCAAAAACAAAAACAAAAGCTAATTGCTGACTTTCTTTGATTGCGTGATAGAGAGCTGTATTGTCTTTAAGTCTAAGATCTCGTCGGAACCAAAAGAGGCTTTTCCCATAAAGATTTTTTGAGTGCATAGAGGCTTTTGTTTTATCTGGCATCTTATCTGGCATTTGGCCTAGAGCTTCCCTTCATGTATACTTGAGT
>JANRMG010000125.1:0-1591 GCA_033761855.1 Candidatus Caenarcanales bacterium | reverse complement strand
TTAAATAAAAAACTTAACATTTGAGCTGAAACGTTTGTCGTCAAAAGGATTTACTCGGAATCGAAATTTAAGTTCTGCAAAAAAAAGTCTTCAACCCCAATTGGGGTTCAAATTGAATGCAATTTTTTAGCAGACCATTTGAATAGAGCTCTTCTAAAACCCGCGTGAGTTGATAAGATCAAGGTTATGAAGCCCAAAATAGACATGTCGGGAACAAAGCACTTCATGTCGTTGTTCCCCGCTTGCCCTCTTGAGACTCATCTCGCTTTGCCAAATCGCGTCCTCGGAGGCGGGATGGGATAATTTTACAAAAGAATTTATCCTTTATATCATGGTTACTGGGGATAGTTTTGTAGTTTGCTTGCTAATTTTCTTAAGTTGAAGCCAATTAGGGTTAAAGGAAAATGGCTTTGAGGATGTAAAAAAAGAAGATTGCCGTTAGGGCGCTTGCAGGGATTGTGACCACCCAAGAAAGGATGACATCTTTAATTGTAGAAAGGTTAAGAGCTCTAATTCCACGTGCAAAGCCGACCCCCAGCACAGCTCCTACGAGGCAGTGGGTTGTTGAGATCGGAAGTCCAAGTTTAGAAGCGATTAAGATGGTAATAGCTGCTCCGAATTCAGCGCAAAAACCACGTGTAGGGGAAAGTTCTGTGATTTTTCTGCCGATGGTTTCAATGACTCTCCATCCCCAAGTTGCAAGTCCAATTACAATGCCAGCCCCTCCTAGAGCGAGCAGCCAAGGGGGAATGATGGCAACATCGGTAATGGCTCCATTTTTTATCACGTTTAAAACTGCGGCGACAGGACCAATGGCATTGGCAACGTCATTGGCACCATGGGCAAAAGCAACAAAACAAGCGCTAAGAATTTGGAAATAGCTAAATATTTTTTCAACAAAACGATATTCTGAAGAACGTTCGACAAAGCTTGTTTCTTTGCGCAACGACGAAGAGATGTGTTTCACTTCATCAAGTATATGAGAGACGCGTGTATGAGTTTCATCAAAAGAATTCACATGAACCCGTTGCAAATGCTTGATTGCTTTTTCGAGACTTACGACTGTTTGAGGTAAATGTCTTGAAGAAGGAAACATCGCTTCTTCCGCAACTCGAATTCTTCTAATTAAAACAAAAGTTAATCCTGAACTAATAAGACCTACAATAAAAGCAATAAGAACAGCTTCAGGAAAATTTATATCGAAATGGAAGTTTTGAAGCCCATTAAAGATTAAACTAAGGGTGAAAGTTCCAAAAACTATAAACGATATTAAAGGCAGAATTTTTTTAGTTGCCTCAGTGGGATTCATTGCATAAAGAATTTTCTTTTGCAAGATGTTAAAAATTAAATAAGAAATAATAGCGCTACAAAAAGGGGAAAGCACCCAGCTTACTGCAATCGATAAAATTTCATCCCATTGAATCGCATCCACTCCTCCAATTAAACAACCGAATCCAATAATTGCTCCTACAATGGCATGAGTGGTTGACACAGGCCATCCAAAGTAAGAAGCAACCTGCAGCCAGACGCTTGTGGCTAAAAGTGCTGCACACATCCCAACAATGAGTACAATCGGTTGCGTTAGAAAAAG
>JANRMG010000124.1:0-2114 GCA_033761855.1 Candidatus Caenarcanales bacterium | reverse complement strand
ATAGGTTACTCAATTTTAATTTCCTATCTCCTTATTGGATTTGTTGACTGGTTGCAAGAAAAAACCAAAATAAAAACCCGCGGATTAGTTGTTTTGATGGTTTATTTAATAATCATTCTTACTGTTACTTTGATCTCAATTTTTATCATTCCAAGCTTGTTAGAGCAAATTGAATCACTTGCTGCCCAATTGCCCAATTATTTCACAAAGTTACAAGCACTTTTACTTTCTTACAACATGAAGTTCACTGAGAGCGACTTTCCCTACACTTTAGATCTTTCGATTCTATCTACTGAATTGAGTAAGTATTTGGGTAACTTTGGTAAGACAGCTGTTAATCAGTTTGTAGCGATTGCTTTTAATACAATTAACTTTGCAGTTGCGGCTCTGGCAACTATTGTACTTTCTATGTACTTTTTAATTGATGGCCCAAAAATTTGGAATGGGCTCATGAGACCTTTGTCTGAGAAATATTTAAAGCATGCCGATATTTTAAGAGATCAATTGAGTCGTTGCCTGAGAGGCTTTTTTATTGGACAAATTCAGTTGGCTTCTTTGAGTGGAATTTACGTTTTTATTGTTTATTCCATTCTAGGAACGCGTTATGCTTTACTTCTTGGTATTTGGCAAGCGCTGATTGAAATAATACCAGTGGTTGGTGGTTTCATTGGAATCGGTCTTGGAATGCTTGTATTGGTTTTCAATCAGGAGCCACTTTTTGGCTTTCCGCTCGCCAAATCACTGATTGCCTTCGGAGTCTATATGGCTTACACGCAGCTTGTAAAAGATAATGTCTTGACCCCTCGAATAATGGGAGATGCCATTGGTTTACACCCTGTAGTGGTGATTTTGGTTGTATTAATTGGCGCCAAACTGGGAGGGGTGAACGGAGTGGTTTTTGCTCTACCGGTAGCGGGGCTTCTCAATGTCCTTCTCAATTATTATCTTCAGCAGCGCTCTCTGGAAGAGGAAGAGCAAAAACATCACCATAAAGAAACGGTAATTATCACAGAAAGTTAATGACAAGATTTTCTCTAAAGAACAAAATTATTTTAATTACAGGTGCTAGCAGTGGTATAGGAGAGGCAACCGCCAAAGCCTGCGCCGAGCTGGGTGCAAGATTAATCCTAACTGCACGCCGATTAGACAAATTGCAAACTCTTGCCAAGAGTCTAGAGACAGAAACTCTTGTGCGTGATTTGGACGTGAGAAAATCAAACATAGTGCAAGAAGTCTTTAGCTCACTTCCAGAGGCTTGGCAAGAAATAGATGTGTTGGTAAATAATGCAGGACTCAGTCGAGGGCTCAACAAGCTTCACGAAGCTCCCATCGAAGATTGGGAAGAGATGATTGACACAAATATAAAGGGTTTACTTTATGTTTCTAAAGCAATAATTCCCGGAATGGCCGAGCGTAAGCGAGGACACATTGTTAATCTCGGATCGATTGCTGGTCATCAGGTTTATCCTGGGGGCAATGTTTATTGTGCGACTAAAGCCGCTGTAAAGAGTCTGAATGAAGCTATGAAAATTGATTTGCTGGGAACTAATATTCGGGTTACTTCTATCGATCCGGGAATGGTTGAAACTGAATTTAGTCTGGTTCGCTTCAAAGGTGATACAGCGAGGGCAGACAAAGTTTATAAAGGTTTGCAACCTTTAACAGCCGAGGATATTGCCGATGCAATTGTTTATGCGATTACTCGTCCAGAGCATGTAAATATTCAAGAAATGATTATATTTCCAAAGTCACAGGCTTCTGCGACTTTGAGTTGGAGAGAATGAAAAACAATTTAGAAAATGCTATAGTATTTACATTTATATTCAACACTTTAACTAATGAACCTATCAGTTAATGAACTAAAGAGAATAGCAAGACAATCAATACAATTTCAAGAAACCCTTATTAAGCCATGGCAAGTTTTAAATGCGGCAATTGGTGATATCGAAAAACTTCCTAGAAAATTTTCTAAATGGCAACCAAAAGGCATGCCAAAGTTCGTTGAATCAAAGTCAGGCAACTTAATTTTGTTAAAAGAGCCACCTGAAGAAGCTATTAATTCTGGAAATTATGGATTGTATTTATTAAACAGAGCAGACAATGGAATATTTAAT
>JANRMG010000123.1:0-1692 GCA_033761855.1 Candidatus Caenarcanales bacterium | reverse complement strand
GAATACTTCTCTAATTTTCCCTCTCCCACAAGGAGAGAGGGCCAGGGTGAGGGGTTATTTAGACTACCTCTTACTGATATCACTGTAAGTCAGGTCTTTTTCGCCTATGTAATGCGCTTGTGGACGAATCAGACGGTTATTTGAGTGTTGCTCAATTACGTGTGCACACCAACCAGAAAGTCTCGACATTGCAAAGATAGGAGTAAAGAGCTGAGGCTCAATTCCAAGCACAGAGTAGGTAGAGGCTGAGTAGAAGTCAACGTTTGGATAAATTGGTTTGTTTTTTTCCTGGCTAGTTTTGAGAACGTGCTTTTCAACTTCGGTAGAAATATCAAACCACTTTGTATTATTTTCTTTTTTACCAAGCTCTCTGGAAGCCTCTCTAAGAATAGTGGCTCTTGGATCTTCGCAAGTACGGTAAACTCTGTGTCCAAAACCTGGTACTTTTTCGCCTTTTTCAAACATCTTTTCGATGAATGGAACGGCGTTTTCAACTGTACCAATTTTGCTTAAAAGCTCCATTACTTCTTGATTAGCTCCACCGTGGAGTTTGCCTTTTAAAGCACCAATCGCAGCTGTAATCGCTGAATGCAAATCCGATAAAGTTGCAGCGGTTACTCTTGCGGTAAAGGTAGAAGCGTTAAAGCAATGATCTGCATGAAGAATCATACAATCATCAAATACTTCTTGTGAATAAGAATCGGGTTCTTCACCAGTGAGCATGTAAAGGAAATTTGCCGCCAGGCTTAACTTTTTTAATGGAGGAATAGGTTGTAGTCCCTGGCGAAGACGATGGTAGGCTGAAACAATAACTGGAGCCTGAGAAATTAATTTGGTTGCCTTACGGAAATTCGCTGCTTCTGAGTTATCGTCCACTTCAGGTTCGTGCTGGCTTAAAGCTGAAACAATAGTTCTCAAAACATCCATGGGATGAGTATGAGGAGGAACAAGCGCAATCATAGCCAAAATTTGAGTTGGAATATAACGAGCTTTGAGTAAATCGGCGTTGAATTGCTCAAGTTCCTTTTTAGTGGGTAACTTTCCTTTTAATAATAAATAGGTGGTTTCTTCAAAAGTTGAGTTTTTTGCTAAATCTGCAACGTTATAACCTCTATAGGAGAGCTTGCGGTTTTCTCCGTCGATTAAACAAATTTTGCTTTCACCAGCAATAATTCCATCTAGTCCAGCTTTAAACGCTTCCACTTGAGCCTGTACTTGAGCTTGTGTCATTATGTATTCCTTAACAATTACTTTATAAATTTATGAACAATATAACAGCTAAAAGCCTCAATGGCTAGATTAAATTTGACTTTTCATGATCTAAACCTCTACATAACATATTGTAATTAAGGTTAATTTAATTCAATCATTCTATTTTCCAATCAAAAAAATACAAATATTGTCAGTAAAACTAAAAAAGAAATTTTAAAGACAATTTAACCTATTAATTTATAGTTTTATTATTCACCACACTAATCAGCTCATCCACAGACTTATTTGAGCTGATAATAATTCTTGAAATTTGAAATTTATTGTTCCCTCTGAGGCTTGGAACATATAGCCGATTATTGTAAGCAAAACCAGCTGCAAAGTGACGGGAAGCATATTGCTCCACTCTTCGATTAAAAGAACCAAAGGGATAAGCAATGAACCTGGCTGTATTTTTTTCAGCTTGATTTTTTAAGCATTGCC
>JANRMG010000122.1:0-3394 GCA_033761855.1 Candidatus Caenarcanales bacterium | reverse complement strand
AAGAAGTATTTTGAAGCAACCTTGGCTTATGTTTCTGCTGCCTTCAATCTTGTGCTTAGACTCTTTGGCTCTTTTGCTAATCTTTCTCTCTAGTTTAATCCGCACCATTAGTTACTAAATGTATATTTTTTTTCATCTGCTCCAATAAACTCTTTATTATATGAATTATATGAGGACTGCCATGAAATACGTCTGGCGATTCCTAAGACATTTGAATTTATAAGAATATTCATATTTAAAATTTTTAGCAAAAGTAATATGCAATACATTCTACGTTGAGGTCATTTATCTGTCAACTAACACCTCTCAACCTGCTCAATCACCTTCAAAAGCGCCGCTCCTTTGTTCAGTGTCTCTTTTTGTTGAAAATAAAACAGAAATTATAATTTAGATATTTTAATTTATGGTCTTTTGGTGTAATTTTTGAGTTAAGCTAAAATCTTATATAAAAATCACCCGATGAAAAGCGAAATAATACAATCTTTAACAGATAACTTTGAAGCCCATGCAAAGAGAACCGACAGTGGAATCGAATTCTGGCTGGCTCGTGATTTACAGCATTTGTTGGGATACGAAAAGTGGGATAACTTTCTAAATGTTATATCGAAAGCTAAAATTGCTTGTGAAGTATCTTCTAATGAGGCCAGTGATCATTTTGCCGATGTCGGGAAAACGATCCAAATGCCTAAGGGAGCCGAAAAGAGAGTCGATGATATTATGCTTACCCGCTATGCATCTTATCTAATTGCTCAAAACGGTGATCCAAGAAAAGAACAAATTGCTTTTGCTCAGACTTATTTTGCCGTTCAAACGCGAAAATACCAAATTATTGAAAAGCGTCTTTTAGATTCAGAGAGGATTTCGGCCAGAAAGAAATTAGCAGATACAGAAAAAGAGCTCTCAAAGGTGATTTTCGAGCAAACTGGAAGTGATAAAAATTTTGCTTTGATTCGTAGTAAAGGTGATTCGGCTTTATTCAATCATAGTACTCAACAAATGAAAGAGAAATGGGAAGTACCTCCAAATAAAGCTCTAGCAGACTTTGCTCCGACAATTATTTTAAAAGCAAAAGACTTTGCAACAGAGATCACAATTTTTAACGCAAAAGATAAAAAGATGAGCTCTGAGAAAACCATTTCAAAAGAACATATAACAAATAATCAAACAATTAGAAAAACTCTTATAGAGCGTGGTATTACACCTGAGGATCTGCCACCCGAAGAGGATGCTCAAAAGGTAGAGAGAAAACTAACATCGGAAAACAAAAAGAGCTTCAAGAATCCCTCTTCCCTTGATAAATAGATATTCTTCTTGCTTGACTAACCCCTCTCAACCTGCTCAATCACCTTTAAGAGTGCCGCACCCTTATTTAGTGTTTCTTGGTATTCTTTCTCCGGGTCTGAATCATAAACAATCCCTGCTCCCGCCTGAAGCCTTACAACTTTATCTTTCAAAAGTACTGTCCTAATCGTCATAGCCGTATTCACCGAACCATCAAAGCCTATATGTCCGACACAACCGCCATAAAAACCGCGCGCCGAAGGCTCTAAATCAGCGATGATTTGCATGGCCTTTACCTTTGGAGCCCCGCTCAAAGTACCCGCAGGGAACACCGCTTTTAAAAGATCGATTGAGCTTTTACCATCTTCAATCTTGCATTCCACTTCGCTCACCAAATGAAGAACATGCGAATACTTTTCAACAATCATCAACTCTGAAAGCCTCACTGAGCCTGGCACAGCAACACGCCCCAAATCATTGCGAGCCAGATCGATCAGCATTAAATGCTCGGCCAACTCTTTTGGATCTTGCTTTAGTTTTTGGGCAAGCTCCTCATCTTCTTTATCGGATTTGCCCCGACGGTAGGTGCCCGCAATCGGCCTTAAAATGGCAGTTCGCGGAGTTTTTTCTTCGTAAGCGTTACTCTTTACCATCACTTCTGGTGAAGAACCAATGATCTGGAAATCCAAGAAATCAAAATAGAACAAATAAGGCGATGGATTCAGGCTCCGAAGGAGTCTGTAAATATAAAATGGATTAAGGTTGTTTTTGAGTTTTGTCTTTAACTGCTGAGAAAGAACGATCTGAAAAATATCGCCGTCCCTGATTCGCTCTTTGGCTTCTTCAATAACTCTAATGAATTTCGATTTGGTAGTATTGCTCTCCCAATCGTTGATGTTCTCGTTATTTTGCAAAAAGTTGGTCGAGATCAACTCGGAATCTTTTTCTTTGAGAGAAGTAAGGAAAATCTTTTTTAAGTTCTCTAATCTTTCGGAAGCTTTTTCTAAAGAAACCCCCTCAGTCCCCCTTGTCAGGGGGAAGTCGAGCGCTTGCTGGTTTTTGCAGAAAACATTGGTTATTAAACGGATTGTCCTGGAGAGGTTATCAAAGACTATCAAGTCTCCCAGCACCACAAAAACGGCTTCAGGATAGTTAGATTCAACTTTTAAATTATTAATTGGTTCTATAAATCTTACGGAATCGTAAGCCAAAGCCCCAACCAAACCGGATGCTGAATGCGGCAGAATGTTGGCAGGACTCTTAAATTCATCGATTAAAAGCTGAAGATCATCGAATGGATTTCCATTCAACTTTAATTCCTGCAAATACTCTGTTTCTTTCCAGAAGCTTTGAATGCTAGATTTGTTGTCTTTGATGGTAAGTAAAGCCGCTGGATTCAAGCCTATTAAAGAATATCGTCCGAGTTTTTCCCCTCCCTCGACCGATTCAAGCAGAAATACAGGAGAAGAATCTTTGAGATGGTTTTTTATTTTGAGGAAACAGCTGACAGGTGTTTCCAAATCAGCCAAAATCTCAGTCCAGAGCGGAATGACGTTGTAATCTTGCTTTTCATATTGTTGAAGCTGTTCGATTGAAGGGTTTATTTGCATTGTTTGTATCAACTTTCAATATAGGCTTTAATAAAGTCTTCACGAGAGATTCTGGCTTGAGTACATATTGCTCTTAAAGTTGTTGCTTTTATATTTAAATGATTGGGCATTGTAAGAGGTGTTTTCGTGCCGTCTTCATTTTGTCTTACCATTGAGATATGCTCTTTCTCACGAACCATTTGAAACCCAAGAGCTTCTAAAGTTTTAATAACTTTGGCTTTAGGAGCATCAACCGGAAATTTCATATTATAAGATGGTTAGTTTTGTTCATTTATAACATGTAATCCGTTCTAAGTTTAAACTGATACATGTGTTTCAGCAATAAATGCTTCCAATGCCGGATCTTCTTCATCTAAAACTTCTGTTCCAAAAGTTTCAAGATGAAAGTGAATAGAAGATTTAACTTCTCTTAGAGCATCTTCATAAGTATCTGCCTGAGCAACTACAACTCCTTTCAAACCGATTGGATAGGCAATGTAACCATCTTCGTGCTTCTCAACAAT
>JANRMG010000121.1:0-13635 GCA_033761855.1 Candidatus Caenarcanales bacterium | reverse complement strand
ATAGGTTTTTTAGTTTAATAGTTCTGTAATTAAATTTCCCAAATTTGTTAATTTAAATACTTTGTAATTTTTGGATAAATTTCTGACTATGCTCTTCGCCGATTGGGTCAGTGAAGTCCCGGTAAAATTTTCTAAAGCTCGATGACATATTAGATGTTATGAGACTTTTATCGTCTGTATGGTTCATCGGCTTAAATGCTGAATCTTTACCTGTGTCATTGTAAGCGTAAATAGATTGTTTATCTTCTTTGTATAAATGCAAAAACAGGTAAATTGCTATTAAAATTCCTGTTCTGTGTTTGCCAAAAAAACAGCCAATATAAACTCTTTCGGAGGGTTTTGCTTTGGCCAATATTTCCAGCGCTTTGAGAATGGATTTTAAATCCTCTTTAATGGGATAATTTTTGGCTGTGATGGGCAAAAAATAAAAACGATGAGAATCAAGTTTGGGTGAGCAAACCCAATTGGTTATATGATCAAAAGTAACAAAGTTTTTAATGTTTAGTTTGTTTAAAATATTTTGGTATCTTTGCGAGCAGAAATTGCGATTCGGCAGTTATCTAAATTTAAATTATCTATCGTTTTAGTGCTCAAAAAGCTCTCTGAATCAATTTTTCTCTAAATTTTCTAAAAAAATCTTGAGCTATTGTAAGGAATAAATCTCCTTGAAGGTGAAATTATATTGACGCTCGCATTTGTTAAGGTTATTTAAAATGTCTTTAGCTGCTTGGTGCTGTTTTGCTTTGATTGGTGTTCCGTAACATAAAGTAAAGGCAAAACCGAAGGAGATTCCCAAAAACAATATTTTCTCCATTGCGTTTTGTTGTTTAACTTTTTGATTAATGCTTGAAATGACGCATGCCAGTAAAAACCATTGGAATTTTGTATTTGTTGGCTGCATCAATTACTTCGTTATCTCTAATGCTACCACCGGGCTGAATAATTGCTTTAATTCTTCCCTGGGCAGCCAGCTCCACATTGTCCGCAAAAGGAAAGAAACCATCAGAAGCTAAAATACCATTGGTTGAAAGGTCAGAGGCTTGTTCCAAAGCAATTCTTACTGAATTTACTCTGTTTGTCTGTCCGCCACAGATGCCCACTGTGCGGTTGCCGTTCACAATTACAATTGCGTTAGAACGAACATGCTTTGAGACCCTAAAAGCAAACAATAATTGCAGCCAATCCTCTTGGGTTGGTTGTGCTTCAGTTACAACCTTCATCTCATCTTTGTTTAAGAGATGAACATCAAAATCTTGCACAAGTATGCCATTTCCTAAAATGCTCTTGTATTGCTTGTATTCAGTGCCATTCATTAGCAAAGGCGCTTTAATTAGTCTTAAATTTTTCTTTTGGCTAAGCAACTCTTGGGCTTCTTTAGAGTAACTCGGTGCAATGATGACTTCTAAAAATATTTGTGAAAGCTTCTCTGCAACATTGAAATCAACTTCATGATTTAAAGCAACTATGCCTCCGAAGGCACTTATTGGGTCACACTCTAAAGCATGCTCGTAGGCGTCGAGGATATTCTCTCCTAAAGCGACTCCGCAGGGTGTATTGTGTTTAATAATGGCAGCCGAGGGAAGCTCTGGTTCAAATTCATTTATCAAAGACCAGGCTGCTTCGATATCAAGCCAGTTATTGTACGAAAGTTCTTTCCCCGAGAGCTGTTCAATAGAATCAATAATTTGTAAATTGCTTAAACTGGAAGCCACTGTGTACAGTTCAGCCTTTTGGTGAGGATTTTCGCCATAACGAAGAGATTGTTTAAGCTCTAAGGATAAGTTTGTTTTTACTTTTTCTTCTGGGCTGGTAAGACTCTCTAAGTAACCATGAATAGCCTGATCGTAAAGAGAGGTTCTTAAAAAAGCTTGCTTTGCATATTCAAGAGACTTTTCTTTGTTTAATTTCTCTTCAGAGTAATCCTTGATGAACTGAGAATATTGACTAGTAGAGCTAAGAACCACAACACTCTGAGAATTTTTGGAGGCACTTCTTAAAAGTGAGGGCCCACCAATATCAATTTGTTCAATGACTTCTTCAAACGTGATTCCTGGCTTGGCAACTGTTTTTTCGAAAGGATATAAATTGACCACTACTAAATCAATTGACTTGATTCCATGTTTTTGGGCTTGTTCATGATGTTTTTCTTTGTCTCTGAGATAGAGAATGCCCCCGTGGATTTTTGGATGTAGTGTTTTTACCCTACCGTCCATCATTTCGGGGAATTCGGTAATAGCTTCAACCAAAGTTACTTCAAACCCATGTTCAGAAAGGTAAGAAGCAGTTCCTCCCGAAGAAATAATTTGTATCTTTTTTTGCTTTAAAAAGTCTGCAAGCTCTAAAAGGCCCGATTTATCATAAACACTGATTAGAGCTCTTTCTATTTTCATTGCAAATGTAGTATTTCAGAATATATTGGGCTAAAAGCGGAATGTAAATACTAGCTGCCTTTGTAAGTAATTCTAGTTTTCTTGCCGGTTAAGGCTCTTAAGTAGTAAAGCTTGGCTCTTCTGACTTTTGCCTTGCCTTTGGAGGTAACCAAAATTTTATCAATAATTGGGCTGTTTACTAAAAATATTCTTTCAACTCCAACACCGGATGAAATCTTACGAACGGTGATTGTTTTATTTGTTCCTGCTCCGCTCATAGCTATTAAAGTGCCATCAAATTTTTGGATTCTTTCTTTAGAACCTTCTTTAATTCTTACTGAGATGCTTAAGGTGTCGCCTACTCTAAGAGCTGGCAAATCAGCTTTGAGATATTCTTTTTCTATTTCTTCAATTAATTTATTTCTCATGATATTTAGAAGGTATTGAAACACTAAAAATTGCAATTTCTAACAAAAATTACTATCAAATACTAACATGCTCGCCATTGTTAGCACAATTCGCGCCGAAAAGTCTTTTAAAAACCACTCTTTGAAATTTTGGGAAATACTCAGTGTAACCCTTTCATTCCCAGAGGGCAAGCACTATTACTTAAGACTTTTACACTGTTTCTTAATCTTGGCAAGTCTCAATATCTTCAAAGGTTAAGCCAACAAAAAAATGCACTTTGTAGCCCTCCCAATTTTAGTAATTTTTCTTTTCATTAAATTATTTCAGTATTTGATTAGCGAGTAATTTCAACTCTTTTTCAACTGGCATTATTAATCCTCATTCAAACTAAGCTGCTTATCAACCTTGTAACCTTTTAAATTAATTTCACGGGAAATTGTTTCCAGTCGCTTTGAGGGATTGGGATGAGTCGAAAAAACATAAAGAGCCTCAGGTTCATTCGTTTTAAGAATTTTGCTAAAAGAAGAGTTTGCGCCGCCAATGTGGCCATAGGTTTTGTTTAACAACTCAATTGCATATTTGTCGGCGCGCTCTTCCTGTACTTGGTTAAACTTACTTTCGGTGGCGCCTAGTGTGTTTAACATCATTTTATTTAGCCCATTGTCAGCTCCTAAGAAAGTTGTTCCTAAAAATAATAAAACCAACTTTCTTCCCAAAACTTTTAAGTTATCTTTGTAGGCGTAGTGCCCAAGTTCATGTGCGATTACAAAGGCCAACTCATTTTCGGTGCTCATCTTGCTGAACAAGGCGCTATGAATCTCAATCGTTCCGTCTATATGAGCATAGGCATTAATTGTTTCGTTATTTACATATCTTATTTTTATCTCTGGAAGAGACATGGAAGAGTTTGAGATTAATTTTCTTAAAACATTTTCTAAAAGTCTGTCGTTTTTCTGTCTTAAACCAATTGGGATTCCTGCTATTTCTTTTGTTGGGGAAGCTGATGAATTCATTAACTTCATAAGTTTATTTTCGGTCTTGAGGTCTATGTGAGGCATTATAAGCTCAACTGCAAAACCCAAAATTACATAAGCTGCAATAAAAATCCCTATAAATCCAGCTAACAGTACAAATAATTCTTTCAATGGAAACTGATCAGTTACGTTTAAATTGCCTTCAATTTTTTGGGGATTGTAACGCATGGTTGCCTGTCGGAAATTATTTGGTAATAAACTTAAATTAAAAAACAGATCTTTATATCTTACTTATTTACCCTAAAATAAGGAGTAATAGCTTCTTGAAGTGGCTTAAGTTAATGACCAAAAGAGCATATTCAATAAGATTTTAATATCGAACTTTCCTGAGCCTACTTATAAAGGGCTGTAGCATAAGCAAAGGTTTCAATACAAGTAACAGAACTGTCATTTTTCTTTCCAGAGCCACTGCCAACATCTGACGTTTCTAGTTTTAAATTGATAATCAAATCGGCATTTCCGGCCTGTTCTTTTAAACGGAGGATGGCTTCTCGTCTGGCTCTGTCAATGAGACTTTCGTAAGCAGAAATATTACCTCCAAAAAACATCCTCAAAATTCCTAAGAAGCGCTTAAAGTAATCGATTGATAGCACTGTGCCACCAGAGACAAGACGCACCTGCGAAAATTGATTGAGATCTAAATCTTGGCTTAAGGATTTAGCTGAAACCGTAAGTGTAGGCAGGTTCAGAAGTTTTTCTTCTCTCTCTAAAATAGAGGCATAGTGCTTTTTCTCGTTTATTGTGCCAAAAACAAAACCTACCACCGTTAGTAAGATTGTAAAACCGATTGCAATTAAATATTCCATTTCGTGATTCCTGGTTTGGCTCCTTTAATCAACTTTAACGGCTGTTCCATAAACATAAATTTCGGCGGCTCCCTCTACCACAGAGGAAGTAGAAAATCTTACATTTATTACTGCATTCGCTCCAAGTCCTTGGGCTTGTTGAATCATTCTGTCCAAAGCTTGTTCCCGGGCTTCTTCGAGAAGTTCTGTGTAAGCTTTTAGTTCTCCTCCAACCAAATTCTTAAAACCAGCTAAAATATCGCTGCCAACGTGTTTAGCTCTTACAGTGCTTCCAGAAACTAAGCCGTAGTGTTCAATAATTTTCTTTCCTGGTATTAAGTCAATGTTGCTTGTGATCATATTTTTTGAGGATTTTGTCTGTGACTGTTATAAAGAATTTATACCTTCACTGATTCGATAAAACAACTTGTCAAGTTTAATTAAGCCATTTATTCTGCCATCGCAATAGTTGTCTCTATCTCTTGACCGTAGGAATCAATTTGTATGGGTACAGCATACATGTTTGTGTTTTCGCCTTCGCTCACCCAGACTTGTGCCACAATATATCCTGTTTTATTTTTTATCCCATTCGGAAACTTTACTTCCTGAACGGTTACATCATTAAGTTGTTCCAGAAATTTTGGTATTTTGGTTTTCCAGCTAGAGCCCATTGGAAGTAGCGTATTGAGATTTTCATCAATAGAATTTCTGATTTGATTTGGGTTGAGCTCAGCTTCAATTTTGCCTTCCAGTCTAACAAGTGTTGAATCAAGCTGGTCGGCGGTTTTCTTTTTTAATCTCTGAGAAGTATTTGCTAAAGAACCATCTGTTAATTGTATTTTTGTTTCTTGCTTCATCATCTCTGTGAACTTGTCTTCATCGATGCTGTATTTTTTCTTAACTCTTCTTAAGTTTCTTTTTACTTCCTTCCATTCGGAGCTGCTGACGTATTGAGGTTTTAGACTGTCTATCTTGCTTTTCTTGAGGTCGTTTTGGCTTTGAAAATCTTGAGCGTGAGCGAAAGAGGATAATAAAAAGCATGCAAAGCAAGAAACTTTAAAGCATTTGCTTAGGTAAGAAAGGTTTTTAAAAACTGATTGATAAATTTCTCTACTCGCAAAGTCTTTAAAACGCTCTTTAATTGAAGGTTTGTAATTTTCTGCGGCTTTTTTTAAGGCATTGTTACCTTCTTCCAGGAGGTCTAATACAACTTCATCTGGCAAATCGTAGTTGTTTACAATTTCTGCTACCAAAGAGAGATTCGAATGAATTAATTTTTTTGCTTTGGTCTTTTCGCCATTAGCTATTTCTTTGGCTAATTCTCTTTCTTCGCTTTCTGGAAGCTCTTTAAAATTTCCAATTGAAGCCAAGTATTTCTCAATTACTTTTTTGTAATTTTTATTTTTACTTTTGGCTTTTATAAGATTTTCAATTTCTAGATTCTGTTTTTGATTAAGGTTTTCCTCAAAAGCAGTTTTAAGCATTTCGTTTAAAAAGCTCATTTGAAGCTCATCTAGCTTTTTTTTATTTGCAGTAGCCATGAATAAAATTAATATCGTTAGCTACCCTATTCCCTAGAAAGAGTGAAGCTAAAGAATAAACTCCCTCAAATCCTTCTTCTAAGGGGCAAGCCTTCTCTTTTCTTTAGAAACTGTCGTTTTAAGAGAGATAAAGTGCTAAAAATCTTAAATTTATGAAAGGCAAGTTTTAGAGATGGTCCAAATTTATAGATTATTGACCAAATAAAGCGAAAATCATTGGTACTAAAAAGCTTAAGCACATAAAAACTATAATAAAACTTCTTAAAAACCTTTGTCTCTTGTCAGGCTTTGCACCTAATTTAGCTTTATCTTTATTCATCAGCTGGCTCCACTTTCCTTATTCTCTTGTCTGGTGGATTTTTATGCTTATCCTTATTTTTGTCCAAGAGACTTACTAGTTTATGAATCAAAGAGTCAATACTTTTGTACATGTCTTCGGTAGAGATTTTTGAGTGAATAACTTCTCCGCGTATGTGAACATTAGCTTCAGCAACATAGTCTTTGGCTTCAATATCAAGAATAAAAGCAGCTTCCAGAGCTTCAGAGAAATGAGAATCGTATTGAACAACTTTATCGTTGATATGTTGTTTAATGGCTTCTGTAAGCTCAAAATGACGAGCTGTTATAGTTGTTTTCATAGTCTTACCTTTATATGTTAAAAACTAATTTAACATATTCACTTCTGAATTGGCTTTTGAAAAAATTAAGGTAAAACTTTATTATTTTTTAGCAGAAAGACTGAGTACATAGTCAATAGCACTTAAAAGATCTGGTGGTCTAAATGGTTTATTTAAGAAATGTGAAGCGCCAACCGAGTGAGCCATTTCTTTGTCATCTTGCCCACCCTTAGCGGTAAGAATAATAACCGGAACCGAAGCGGTTTTCGCGTCTTTTTTAAGCTCAGCACAAACCTGAAAACCAGTTAAAAAGGGCATCATTACGTCAAGAAGAATTACATCAGGGTTTACCTGTTTAGCTAAATTTAAGGCATCTTGTCCGTTTGAGACCTCGATGATGGTATATTTCCGTGAAGCTAAAGTGGCCTTCACTAATAATCTTAAAGATGGTTCGTCGTCTGCGACTAAAATGGTATGGCTCATAAATACAAATTATTGGAGAAATAATATAATCCAATAGTTATCTTCCAGCTTTTCGTCTTAAAGAAAAGGCTTAATAGGGAAATTCATGAAATTTCAAGAGATTTGCTGTTTTGTTCTTGTTCGAGACAGTAAGCCACAGTTGAGCATCGATAACTGTTAACTTTAAATCTGAGTAAATGCAAAAATATACAAAAGAAAATATTTCTTCGCAACTTTTAATTGAAAAGCTTGAACTAGAGCTATTGCCCATTTTTAATTCGGTTGAACGAATCGCTTATCTAAACCATAAAAAAGTTATAAATGCTTTTAAAAAAGCAAAAGTTGCCACCGAGCATTTTTTACCAACCACAGGTTATGGTCACGATGATATAGGTAGAGAAAAGCTGGATGAGCTTTTTGCTTATGTTTTTAAGACTGAAGCTGCTCTCGTTCGGGTGAATTTTGTCTCTGGGACTCACGCAATCGCTTGTGCGATTTTGGGAAATTTGAATTACCAAGATGAGGTTCTCTTCGCTCTGGGGTGCCCTTATGATACCTTGCAAGAAATGCTAGATTATCTGCGTCAGCAGATGGCAGTCCAAGTCAACTATTCCGAGCCGGAAAATTGGTTTTCTTTAAATTCCATTTTGGTTTCTTTAAAAAACAAACTAACCTCAAGAACTAAGATGGTGTGTATTCAGCGCTCAATGGGCTATTCCTCTCATCGTATGTCAGTTCCTGTTTCTTGGATTCACTCGATGATTTCCGAGATTAAAGCTTTCAACCCACAAATCTTCTGTTTCGTAGATAACTGTTACGGAGAGTTTGTTGAAGAAGAGGAGCCTTCGGAGGCTGATTTGCTTGCTGGTTCTTTAATTAAAAACCCAGGAGGCGGAATAGTTTTGACTGGTGGTTATGTGGTTGGCAAAAAGCAATTTGTACAAAATGCGGCGAATCGTCTGACTTGTCCCGGTATAGGAGCAGAAGGAGGTCCCAATTTTAATCAGGGACGCTTGTTGTTTCAAGGTTTATATTTGGCTCCTTTAGCGGTTAGTCAAATGGCTAAAAGTTCAATTTTACTTTCTCGGGTTTGTGAGCATTTAGGTGTAAAAAGTTTTCCGGCTTGGAATGAACAAAGAAGCGATATAATCCAGCGTTTGGATTTAGGTACAAAAGAAAAGTTAATTGAATTCTGCAAAATTCTTCAGCAGAATAGTCCGGTAAACTCTCATTTGACACCTATTCCTTCACAAACACCCGGTTATGAAGATGAAGTTATTATGGCTGCCGGGACCTTTGTTGAAGGAGCAACCAGTGAGCTGTCTGCCGATGGGCCAATTAGAGAACCTTACTCGGCTTTTATTCAAGGTGGACTAAGCTACTTTTACACTAAAATCTTTTTGGAAAGTTTTTTGGATAGCCATCTAATAGCCCTTTAAAACAACTTCCATTAAACGAACAGTTCCAACTCTTTTGGATGGAGTTAGTTTTAATGTATAAGGAGGATTGGCGTCCTTAGGAATCATTCCTAGAATCCAACCAGTTTTCGATTCACCAGGTTTTAAATCTACGTAAGCAATTCCTCTGTCACCGGAGCGGTAATTTACAAGATTCTCAAATAAACTGTTTTTCTCAATTTTGAAAGGCTTTTCATATGAAGGGTGATAGAGATCTACTTTATCTATTATTCTTCCAAAGTTTGCCGATTCTAAGCCTCTGTGCTCACCAGGATTGCTAAGGATTAGTCTAATTACGATGTATTTATAGCCCTCTGGCGCTGGTGACATCTTTGGAATTTCGGAATTATCTGTAATGATTTTAAAACTTAGAACATTTATTTTGAGGGCTTTATGAACTTGAAAATTGGTGGCCATTTCCACTTTGTTATATTTGGGTTGTCCTCCCCCGCAGCCTGTTAATGAGGTTAAGCACAGAAGAGCTGCTAAAATTCCCTTTAAAGTTTTGGAATAAACGCCACCACGAGTTTTAAAATTCATAAATTTTCTTGATTGAGGGGTTGCTTAATAATTAATATTCAACACTAAAAACGGATTATTTTCATCTAAATATTACTTGTTTATTGTTAATTAACCAAATGAGTTAACATAAGTATTTAGAGGCAATTTATCAATTAATATGTCAATCAATTTTATTTTTGATTCTTACTTCAAAAGCTTGAAGTTGCATTCTTTCATTTGTTTTTTATTATGTACCTCATTTTTTGTTGTTTCAGAGTCTTCTGCTAAGACCTTGTTAATGGCCCAAACATTTTTGGACGACAAAGTTAATGAAGTTACAGAAGAGAATTTAAAAACTTCACCAAAAAGTGGTCAGCAACCAATACAACAAAGTGTTAAAAAAGTTTCGACATTAACTAATCAGAGTTCTTCAATAGAGACCAGTTCTTCTAAAGTAACAAATGAGTCCGCAGGACAGACAAAAGAAAAATCAAAATTTTTAAGAAGAAAAAAACAAACTCTTCAAAGAAAAAATCCAGCAACAAATACTAAAACCCCTAATTCATCGGATTCTTTGGACGAAAGTTTAACTCCTGTAAATATCAATGGTGACTCAACTACTCCTTCAGATGAGATACCCGAAGTTTCTACTAAAGGGGCTTCTACAAATACTAAATCCGATAAAGAGCTTAAACAAATAACCAAAGAAAGACAAAAAAATACTCAAAAAACAATTGATGCAATTAATTTTATTCAACCCTCTTTGGAACTGACAAAAGAAGAGCAGCAACAAGTAGACATCGCTCTCACTCGTGCTGAGCAAGAACAGTTAACCATTTTATGGAGAGCTACACTCGAAAGAAATAAGACAATTAGGTTCATCGTTGAGAAACTAACTCCAGAGAGCAAAGACAAAAAGAAAAATCAAATTTTAAGCCAAGTTTTGAATACAGCTATTTTCTTACCGTTTTATGCCTTGCAATCGGTTGCACCAACGGATACATCTGCTTTAGCCAGTTATGTTGGAGCCGGTTTGGCCGGGGATATTATTAATGGTCGGGCAACAAAAAACAACGATAAGATGCAACTTAGCCAAACTGAAATGGTAATTATGTTTATGATGATTGACCAAGTGGCTGAGAGAGTGAGAACACAATTTCACTCTTACAAACAAGAAAGAATAGACGAAATACTAGCGCTGAACGAATTGGAAGAATCAAAGTTAGAAGCGGCAGCCTCGCTTGATACTGCTAGACCAGAGAGTAGGTTTCTTTCGCAAGTTAGAATTAGACAAGTTGAGCGTGAATTAAGAAGAATTACTTTGAGAGCACGTTCTAACCGAATTGTACTTGTGGATCTTTCGGGTCCTGAAGCTGTTGATCAAGTAGACAAATTAATGCAAAAAGAAATAAAAGCAGTAATTGATCTCCCAAGTATTGTTTCGGTAAATAATAAATAACTTTTTCAGATTTGAATTGGTTGGTGAGGGATCTTAAAACTACGAGAAGTAAGTTTGGACAGGCAAAAGGTCTTACTGAAGCTCCAAAGCTAACTTTATATTCTCAAGATTTTTAAAGCTGGATTTCAAGATAAAAGCAAAGTCAAAGCTAAAGAAATTTTGGAAGATTCGCCACCTCCGCCTTGAGCAAAATCATCTCGGCCTCCGCCAGTCCCACCAACCAAAGAGGCAAACTTCGAAACTAATTCTTTGGCTTTTATATTTGGAGCTTTAACTTTTGCCGCATAACTTGGTTTAGAACCAGATTTACAAACTAAGAAAAGAACATAATTATCCTGCAATTTCGAAGAAATAAAGTCCAAAGCACTCTTTAGATCAGTGATTTCGGTTTCAGAAATTAAATACGAAATATTGTCTTTAAGATTAATCTTTGAAAGCAATTCCTCGGCCTGAAATTTTACTAATTGTTTTTGGAGCTCTGAGATTTGTTTTTGCTGTTCTTTAACTTGGGCTTGTAAATCTTGAACGCGAGCAAATACCTCTTCGGAGGGGGTTTTTAAAGAAGCACTTAAAGAATCTGTAATCTCGGCTTTATACTTTAAATTCTCAAGCAAACTCTCTCCGACAATCATTTCAATCCTTCTAGTTCCTGCGGCTATCGCTGACTCAGAGAGGATTTTAACTAACCCGATTTCTTTAGTGTTACTAACGTGAGTTCCACCGCACAACTCAATGCTGATTGGTATCACCTTCCCCGCCTCCTTGACAGGAGGAGCTAAACCTTTCTGAGCTCCCCCTGTCAAGGGGGTTGGGGGGTGACCCACTGACAAAACCCTAACTTCATCATCGTATTTATCCTCAAAGAAAGCTAAAGCTCCGGCTTGAATTGCCTCATCATAAGGCATAGAACGAGTTTCCACCGACAATTTTGAAGATACCCAATCGTTAACAAAATTTTCTACTTTAGAGATTTGTTCTTTGGATAAAGCCTTTGGATAGGCAAAGTCAAAACGTAATTTATTATGGTCAACTTGTGATCCCGCCTGCTGAACCTCAGGGCCCAAGACTTTCCGAAGAGCAGCTTGTAAAAGGTGAGTAGCCGTATGGTGTTTGCGAGTTTCTTGGCGACGATATTGATCGACTTCAGCAATAACCATTTCATTCACTTTAAACTCACTATTTTTTTTGCTACTCCCTGTTGATGTCGGCTCGGAGGGGACACTAAATTTGCCTTTATGAATGAAGACTTTGCCTATCTTATTCACATCTACAACCTGGAAAACAGATCCTGACCTTGTCTCAGGATGACGATCCGAGGACTGTTCCTCGACAGATTTGATAATTCCTTTGTCAGCCATCTGACCGCCGGATTCAGCATAGAAAGGGGTTTTGTCTAAAACAACAATTCCCTCTCCACTTTCTTCATTTATAGAGACATAAAGAACTTTTGCGTCTTTTACTCTCTCTCTCTCGTAACCGACGAATTCTGTTGCGGGTAGATCAGCGACCTCTGAGTTTTGTGTTGTTTTAAAACCAACTGCAAACTTACCTTGGTTAGAAACTTCAGAATGAGTTTCTCGCGCTTTTTGATAGGCTTCCAAATCGACGGTAAAACCACGCTCTTCCGCAAGATCAACCGTCAATTCAACAGGAAATCCATAAGTTGCATACAAATCAAAGGCTTGTTCTCCGTTTATTATTTTTGAGTTGTTCAGACCTTTAACAGGAGTCACTATCTCGTTAAACTTCTTCAAACCGCGCTCCACAATAGTATTAAAAGCATCAATCTCTGATTCGAAGCAAGCAACGATTTCTTTACTCTTCTCCGTGAGCTCTGGATAATACTCTTGCGGATAGATCGAAACAATAGAATCTTTGAGCGCCACTAAATGAGAGTGACGGTCGACATGGGCAAGATTAAAGCCCAAAAGCTTTGCAAAGCGAGCCGCTCTCCGAATGAGCATTCTCAAAACGTAACCACGCCCAAGATTGCTTGGCTTCACTCCATCAGCGATTAAAAATGCGGCACAACGCAAATGGTCAGCTACGATTTTAATTTCGCGGCAGTTGGGATTAACCTCAAAACCTTCAAGCTTTGCCAATTGAGCCAACCCATCGATGATTGGCTGCATCAAATCAGTTTCGTAGACACTCTCTTTGTTTTGCAAGATGGTTGCCATCCGTTCAAGACCGGCGCCAGTATCTACATTAGGCTTTGGAAGAGGCTTCATGCTACCGTCTTCAAATTTTTCGTACTGCATGAAAACAAGATTCCAAATCTCAATTGGCTCAGCGCCATTTCCTGGATCAAAGTAAATTTCCGAGCAAGGCCCGCAGGGGCCACTAATTCCACCTGGCGGACCCCAAAAATTATCAGCGCGGCCATATTTTACAATTCGGCTTTCGGGAACACCAACTTTTTTGTGCCAAATATCATAGGCTTCTTGATCGAAAGGAACTTTATCGTCGCCCTCAAAGACGCTTACAATCAGTTGTTCGGGGTTGAATTTATAAACTTCAGTTAAAAGTTCCCAAGCCCAAGGAATCACATCTTCCTTAAAGTAATCCCCGAAAGAGAAGTTCCCAAGCATCTCGAAGAAAGTTAAATGCCTTGAGGTTTTGCCAATATTTTCTAAGTCTGAATCCTTGCCACCGACGCGGACGCACTTTTGAACACTTACAACGCGAGGCGAAGGCGGTTTCTCCTGGCCTAAAAAGTAAGGCACAAAGGGAACCATACCTGCATTTGTTAAAAGTAAAGTTGGATTATTAGGTACCAAAGAGGCAGAAGCAAGATGCTTGTGGGCTTTCTTTTTTGTAAAAAACTCAATCCAATTCCTGCGGATATCTTGGGACTTCATGAAAATAAAATTTTGTTAAATGTACTATCTAATGGATTCTAGCAAGACACAGTCCAAAGTGTTGAGAGTTATGATTTAGAACCTTGTATTTTCTTTGATTATGATTTTTAAAACTCTTTTTTTATCAAATCACAAAAGAAC
>JANRMG010000120.1:0-1579 GCA_033761855.1 Candidatus Caenarcanales bacterium | reverse complement strand
TGAACTGGATGATAAAGCGAGTGAAATTGTTTCTAAGGCCGTGTCGAAAGAGAAATGATATGAGAAAATAGGAGAAGAAGCTTATCAGAAGAGAGAGATGAAAGATCAAATAGAGATGGTAAGTCTGGAAAATTTAGTTTCATCAAAACATGTTTATCGAAAGTTTGAAAAAGTATTGGACTTTTCAATATTTGATAAGACGCTAGGAAAGATAGAAAAGAAAGCAGGATTTAATGGATACGGAGCAAAGAGAATGTTCAAATGCATTCTTTTGCAACACCTTGAGGATTTAAGCGACCGTGAGCTGGAAAGTTTTTTGGAAGATAACGTTTCAGGGAAATGGTTTTGCGGATTTAGTTTAATGGATAAAACGCCAGATCACTCCTCATTTGGGAAATTTAGAGACAGACTTGGAGTAGAAAAGTTGGCGGAGATGTTTCAGGTCTTTAGAGAACAGCTTAAAGCAAAAGGGCTTAAGAATGAGTTTTTTAGCGTGGTTGATGCAACTCATTTGGTAAGTAAAGCAAGCTTGTGGGAGGAAAGAGACAAAGCGGTAAAGCAAAGATATGAAAAATTAAATAACGAAGTACTACCAAAAGTTGCGGTAGACAAGGAAGCAAGAATTGGTTGCAAAGGGAAAAGCAAGTTTTGGTATGGATACAAAATCGCTCGAAGCATTGATATGCAGAGCGGATTGGTAAATAGGACACACATTGAAGGGGCAAATGTACATGACATAAGAATGATGGAGAAAGTACTCCCGGAAGGAGGAGCAATTTATGCAGATAAAGGATTTTGCTCGAAGAAATTAGAAGAAAGGCTTGAGAAGAGAAATTGCACTCCGAGAGCGGTAAAAAGGAACAACATGAAAAATAAAAACCGGGATTTTGACAGATACATAACCAAATGGAGAGGGCCGTTTGAGAGGATGTTTTCAAGGATGCGAAAGAGAGCCAGATATATCGGGAAAGTTAAAAATTATTTTGCTGAGATGATGGATTGCATAAGTTTCAATCTGAGAAGGCTGATTGTTTTAAGTGCTGGAGTGATGGAAGCTTCATGAAGGATATTAGTAAGACAAGCTTTAAAAGCTCGATTTAAGGGCTTTCACTCAAAAAAGAATTCCTGATTTTTGAAAGAAAAGGGAGAATCTTTTTATTCATTTCCCTTTTTCCTGGATTTTCGACAGGGCCTCTAAGTATAACGATTTGAATAATAAGAAGAATCTTCTATTGAGCGTTCCGGAGATTGGAGAACAAACGGCTCAAATAATCCTTTAGGAGAAAAAGGGAAACCCGAAAAGTTTGATCCATCGAGAGCCTTGGTTGCTTATTCGGGATTATGTCCATCATACAGGCAGTCTGGAGGAACTCTTTAAGTAACCTCTGAAAAATACCAAGGGCTGGCAAGGAAGTAGAAAAGTGTGAGATCATTGACTGGGTCAACGAGAAAGCCAGATGAATTACCAGTTAAGCTTCATAGATCCAGCCTACAATCCACGAAAAACTAGAAAACAAGAATTCCTTGCAAAATTGCATAAATGTGTTCCCTGGAAGCTTATGGAACGAGTGGTCTGGAA
>JANRMG010000119.1:0-3142 GCA_033761855.1 Candidatus Caenarcanales bacterium | reverse complement strand
ATATCTCTAAGATTATATGATCTTCCTTCATCTCTCCTAATCCTCGATCTAAGCAATCTTAGTTTTGGGAGAGACCTTCCTTTTTTGCAATATGTCAAACACGCACCATTAGTTAAGTATAAGAGAGCCATTAAAACCATTAGCAAAAACAACAACATGTTTAGCCTGTTCCTGAGAGTTTCCGCTGGGCCTAAATTTAAAACGCATTACTTGGTTGTTGTCTGGCGTAATTATTCTTTCGCCTGCAACTATATTTTCAAAAACGCCCCCTTCAATAAAGGTATTTTTTAAAGGCACAACAGATCCTGGTCTCAATGAAAGATTGTTAACAAAATCTTTTGGATCGGAAGAAATCCTTACTTCTGTCGGAATTTGGAATTTGTCAAAGGCTATGGTTAAACCTGCGGGTAAAGAATTATTGACATCGCTACCATTTATTTTAAATGCTTCTACCAATCTGTAATCTGCACCGTGTGGCCCAATGATTTCCATTCTGATATTGGCTTCTGTAAGCTCTGCTCTGTGATTGGCTCCCAAATAAGTTCCATAGCTTCCTGCCAATAAAGGTATTGGAAGTGCTAATCTGGTTATCCATTTTACTAGTTTAGGAATTCTCTCTGAACCTAAAACTGGTTTGAAGACAATTTTGGAGGCTCTTCTTAAAACATGTGAATTTAAAGCTTTTCTGTTTACACTTTTTGAAAGCGAAGATACAGCTAGTCTCATAATTTATTTTTTATAAAAACAATGTGTTAATACTATCATGTCTTGTTTTTGATAAAAAACTAATGCGTATTTAAAGCATTAGTTTTATTCTTAAGTACAAAGAATTTTGCAAGACTTTCATTTTTTCGGATTATTTATGGATTTATCAAAGCAATCATTATATTTTTTAATGTGTATATGGCTGATTCTCTCTTTCGGGCCAAGCATCCACTCCGAAAATAGAGGCTTGGAAAAGGAAAAAGCGCTTTTCTTTCAGTCTGTTCAAGGTCGCTTAGATAGTATTCCATCTCCTAAAGAAGAAATTCATTACCGTATTCTTAAAGAGTATGGTGCTTTGTGGACTGGCTCTGACCCTGAGGTCAAGTTTCCCCCAAAGCTAATTTTCGAAAGCGAAGCTGATACTCTTTCATATCAAGAGAATCTTCAGCTTGACTCTGTTTCTGGTAATAATTGTAGGCTCCAGAAGGCGGCTTTAAGTCAGCTTAATAAAGCTCAAAGCGAAGCGGCTGCTTTAAAACTTAAAATCACCCCTCGTGGCTCCGATAGCTGTCTACGCTCTTACAAAACAACTTATGATCTTTGGCTAAGCCGATTAGAGCCTAATTTAAACTATTATGTCTCTAACAAAAAACTTACTCAAGCGGAAGCTCAAAAGGTAAGAAAGGCTCCACTCAACAAGCAAATTAAGATGGTTCTCGATTTAGAGACTCAAAAAGGGCTTCTCTTCGATAAATATCGTCAGACTTCAATTTTAAATTCAGTGGCTGCTCCGGGAAGTTCTCAACATTTGTCTGGGCTTGCTTTTGATGTTGCCGAATTTGCTAATCCTCAGATTAGAAAGATTTTAAATAAGCATGGATGGTACCAAACAGTAGAGAATGACCAACCTCATTTTACTTATTTGGGTGTTCAGAATAATGAAGAAAATTTAAAGAATTACGGCCTTGTTAAGAAAGCAAAGGGACAATTTAGTTTTTGGATTCCAAATATATAATCTTTAATAAAAGTAATGTTAAACACTACTATACAAAATCCTTCTAGAGGTGCTTTCCAAGCATGGAAAGGACTTTTCACTTTAGGAACCTCTTTATTTATAGGTCTTGGATTGTGCATTTTCTCGGTAATTTGTTATGGGTTTTTGTTCTTTGAATACAATTCTTTCAATACTTCTGAATTGTCCGCACTTTTAAATGCACCATCTACTCTGGCTTTTCAGATGTTATTAATTAATACAGCTTATATTTTTTCTTTAATTTGGCTTCATTACAGGTATAAATTAAACTACAAAACCTCATTGGGTCTTCAGAAGACCAAACCGATTAATCTTGTAATCGCTTTTTTTATGGTGGTTTCGGTAAGTATTCTTGTAGATCAGCTTTTGCTGAGTCTCTCTGACGGGCCACTAAGTTTTTTGTCTTATACAAACTTAGCTGGCAACCTAAATTTGGCTTATGTATTGGGCAATCTCAATGGGATCAGTGTCTTTTCTTTTTCTTTATTGTTGATTCTAACGATTTTTTCAAGTCCTCTTTTGGAAGAGCTTTTCTTTCGTGGCTATTTGTGGACTGGCTTAAGAAATAAATTTGGTTTTTTGCAAACTCTTTTCATAAGTTCATTTTTCTTTGCAATTATCCATTTAGACATCTTGCAGGGTCTCACGGCTTTCTTTATTGGGTTAATTTACGGTTTTATTGTAGAAAAAACTAAATCAGTTTGGCCTGCGGTAGCAGCTCACATTGGGGTTAATTTGTTTACATATCTCTTGAGTATTCTTGGGGTAGCCTATGGATTGGACGGTGCGGATTATCCTGTTAATTTAATTGTTTTTTGCGCAGTTGTTTTGCTTTTGGGCTTTTTGTTTTTTAGTAGAAAAAACTCAATATTAGACTTAATCCAAAAACAGTCTTAAAACAAGAATCTTAAAATCCAGAATTATTAAATGGATCTAGAGGATTGTTAAAACCTCCAAGACCAGGTGAGCCATAGCCTCCTAATCCATTATTATAAGAAGGTTGATACCATTGGCTATTTGGATTCCATGGCTCATAAGCAGAAGTTCTGTTATCATTCAAAGCTTGATTGGTTTGCTGTTCCGAAAGAATCTTTTGTTCAATCTCTCTTACTAAGTAATCAACGTTGATATTTTCAATATTAGGTGTTTGTGGATAAAGGGAGCCGAAAGCAGACTCTAATCCACTATTTGGATCTCTTGAGAGATGCTCTTGAAATAAATCTACAATTTTACGAATTTTTTGAAAGGTTTCTGTTTGGCTTGGAAGAACAAAAGCCTCCTGAGAGCGTATGTCTAATAATTGTGCCAAGACTTCTTCATGCCAATGCCAGTTATCAGTATATTTCTGGTTAAGATAACCTGCTGAATTTGCATGTTCAACCGTCTGATGCAGGAGCTGAGCTA
>JANRMG010000118.1:0-5920 GCA_033761855.1 Candidatus Caenarcanales bacterium | reverse complement strand
GAGCTGAGCACTATGAGCTGTTAAAAGAATCTGTAAAGTATGAAATGGTTGATGGCTTCGATAATAAGCTCGGTTGGAAAATGGCCAACTTGTTTGGAAGAGTTGGAACAGAAGATTATTCACAGATGCAAGTAGAGAGTTTAGTTGAAAAGTTTTTTCCTGAAATTAACCGTGTAATTAAGGCAACTGAAATTAGTGATGAATTGTATGATATGGTCAAAGATTACAAGAAAAAACCTCACTCAGCAAAGCTAAACAAAATTTTAGAAGAAATAAGTAGTATCAATTTATAAAAATGCCAAGCAAATCCGAACAACTCTTTGAGATATCCAAACAGCTCTTTCCCGGAGGGGTGAATTCTCCGGTTAGAGCCTTTAAATCGGTCGGAGGGACTCCTCTGTTTTTTGAGTCGGCCTCGGGAGCTTATCTCCACGATGTGGATAAAAATAAATATGTCGATTACATTGGCTCTTGGGGACCAATGATCTGTGGGCATAAGCATCCACAGGTAATAAAGGGCATAAAAGAAATGTGCGACAAAGCGCTTAGCTTTGGAGCCTGCCATGAATACGAGATTTTGCTTGCCCGGGCAGTGCAGACCTTAATGCCAAATATAGAAATGCTACGCTTTGTGAGCTCTGGAACCGAAGCATGCATGTCTGCCATAAGACTTGCCAGAGCTTTTACTCGCAAAAATAAAATTATTAAATTTTCAGGTTGTTATCATGGACACTTTGATTCTTTTCTTGTTCAAGCTGGTTCTGGAGCGGCTACTTTTGGATTGCCAGATAGTCCTGGGGTGGTGAAGGATTTGGCAAGCCAAACGCTAACCGCCGAGTTCAACGATATCCAATCGGTTATAAATATTTTTAACTCTCATCCCGAAGGCATTGCGGCGGTAATTGTTGAACCCGTTGTTGGAAATGCCGGTTGTATTCTACCAGAAGCTGGGTTCTTGCAAAACCTAAGAAGTATTTGCAGCGAGTACCAAACCCTTTTGGTTTTTGACGAAGTCATGACTGGCTTCAGGGTCTCAAAGGGTGGAGCACAAGAACTTTACGATATAAAACCAGATTTAACGACTCTGGGTAAAATCATTGGAGGTGGGCTGCCGGTTGGAGCTTATGGCGGTAAAAAAGAAATAATGGAATTAATTGCTCCCTCTGGGCCTGTGTATCAAGCGGGTACTCTTTCGGGGAATCCGCTTGGAATGATTGCCGGAGCCACCACTTTAAGTTTGTTAAGCGAAAAGGGTTTCTACGATAATCTGGAAGATTACGGAAAAAACCTAGAAAAAGGAATTCGTGAGATTGCCTTTAAGAAGGGCGTTCCAATAGTCCTTAATCGTTGCGGATCAATGTTGTCTGTCTTCTTCACGCAGGAACCAAGGGTGATTAACTACAAACAAGCCAAAAAATCCAATACAGAGTTTTTTGCCAAGTTTTACCATTCCATGCTCAAGCAAGGAGTTTATCTTCCGCCCAGCCAGTTCGAAGCCTGGTTCTTTTCGGCTAAGCACGGAGATAAAGAGTTGGAGATTACGCTTAAGGCCTTTGAGAAGAGCTTGTGATTAGGATGATGAAGAGATCCAAGATCCTGACCTGCGTCAGGATGACAGAAAAAAACAGAAAAAACGTTACTCTGACAAAAACGTCATTCCGTACTTGTCACGAAATCTATTTTCATCGTTGATTTGTTCGGTTTAATGTGATGTATAGATCCTGAGCTTGTCTCAGGATGACGTGTTGTCTCAATATCTTCTGACATTCCAAACCTGATTTTGAATCTCTAAACCTTTTTTAAACTAATCAACAATATTTAGCAGCAGTATAATTTAGTAAAACTTTTCCGAAGAAAAATTGGCTTTAAGCGATAGAGATAAGTTAGTTCAGATTTTACAAGCTGCCTACTCAGGCGAAAAAGCTGCAGCGCTCGCTTATCAAGGTCATTGGCGTTCGGTAAAAAATCCTAGTGAAAGAGAAAAGATTCAATCCATCGAATTAGAAGAATGGGAACACCGCAAGATAGTCGGTGAAATGCTCGTGAAGCTCGAAGCAAAGCCTTCGGAAGCAAGAGAGTTTATTTTTGGAACTATTGGCAGTACATTAAAAATGCTCTGTCCAATCAGTGGTTGGTTTTTGCCCATGTACTTTGCGGGGCTTTTGGAGAGCCAGAACATTAAAGAGTATTCTCAAGCTGCTCATTTTGCTCAAAAAGTTGGTGAAACTTTAATGGCCGAACAGCTTCTTAAAATGGCTGAGGTTGAGAGAGAACATGAAACTTATTTCTTTGAAGTTGTGAAAAAGTTTAATTTAAAATAGTTTTGAATACTTTTGGATCTGTGTAAACCTTTCTTTTGCTCCCCTTCCCTGTCATCCTGACGAAGGTCAGGATCTCATAAACAAAAGACTTTTAAGCGCTCAATTTAATACGCTGTTCCGCTCCGTTGCCTATTGTTTCTGTCTGATAGCCACTTTTTGCAATAATTTCTTGTTGAACTTTTCTTACTTGTGCTTTACGTGGGGCAAGTTCAATCGGTTTTCCAGTGGCACGTATGCTCTCAATTGCCTTAAGCGCTTCTTCGAGGCCCATTTCTAATTCAATATCGTTATTCCACTCAGGTGTTCCGTCGGGCAAAGCCGCGTTTTTAAGAATAATGTCTTTAATTTCGTGGAAGCTGTTGTGTTGGATAGTCTCAAGCTGTAATCCAAGAATATTAACCAACTTGCGAATCTTGGCTCCAGGGTTGGCATAGTCCTCAAGCGCGATTACAAGATTTGCTTCGTCAACGTTATCCACAAGAACAGCTGGAATGTTGAGAGCCTTGATTACAGCGTAGATTTGACTGTGGCTGACAGCATAAGGATAAATTTTAAGCGGTTCAGTCTCGCTGTACTTAAACTTCTTAACCTGGATGACAGGTACTTTCTCGGCGGAAGGATAACTGTGCCGAATTTCAGTGTTAATCGGAGCGCCGCCTCTGAGGATTTGATCGACTGATTGGTTAACATGATTATGAACCACCACCGAATGATGAGAGATGATTTCAACAGCGATCTCAAAGGTGGCATCTTTAGCGCGCTCTAGGATGCTCTTTTGGGACTTGCGGCGCTTGGCTTCTTCGTCGCTGAGCGTTACCAATTGGGCTCCTCCAACCAAAATCGAAAGAGATGGATTCTGCACAATATTCTCTAACTCACGTCCGTGAGCGGTTGCCACTAAAATAACGCCACGTTCGGCAATTGTCTGAGCCGCTTGAGCTTCCTCGGCTGTACTTATTTCGTCAATTACTATTACTTCAGGCGTGTGGTTCTCGACGGCTTCGATCATCACTTTGTGCTGTTCGGATGGGTCTATAACCTGCATGCGTCTAGCTTTACCAATGGATGGATGAGGAATGTCGCCGTCGCCTGCAATTTCATTGGAAGTGTCTATTATGACTACGCGCTTGCCAAGCTTGTCTGAATAAATTTGTGCAATTTCACGGAGCTTTGTGGTTTTCCCACAGCCTGGAGGGCCGAGCAAGAGGATAGATTTGTTTTTTTCTAAAAGGTCCAAAATTAAATCTACCGTCCCAGTCATAGTTTTGCCAACGCGGCAGGTTAAGCCAATAATTTCTCCTCGACGGTTTCGGATGGCAGAAATTCTATGTAAAGTTTTTTCGATACCGGCTCTATTCTCCGATGAAAAGCCCCCAACATTAGAACACATATGTTCAATTTCTTGTTTTGTAACCGGCTCATCGAGTAATACTGGGTCAAACTTAGCAAAACGGAGTTCAGGTAAACGACCCAAATCCATGACAATCTCTATTAATTGAGCAAAATTAGGGTGATTATAAATTGCACGCTGAACTCTTTCGGGGAGGAGAGATAATAGTCTCTCAAGCTCTTCCGAATTGTCTGAATTGATAGGTTGGTTCTTTCTCTTGGACAATTATTTTTTGAGTTTTGTATTAATTCAGTCTATAAATTTTAATCCAATATTTAGATTAATCCCTTAAAACAAGTTTTTGTTTCAAGTTTTTTGTGTCACCTTCATACATCCTTGACAGGTGGAGCCACAACTTTTATTGTCCACAGAATTTTGTAGGGGCTCAGCATACTGAGTCCGCCGCCTCATAAGATTAGCTTATTCTAATGAGGCTAAATTCCTAAAAATCAACTCAGAAATGTGAGCAAACTTCTTTGCTTAAATATACAATTCCAATTTAAGATAAGGAATTTTCTAATGCTTAGTTAGAGTTTTGATTAAAGTTTATTCGAATTTAAACATTGTGAACTACTTAATTATCTTCTTAGTACCGCTCTTGGTCGGCTATTTTATGGGAGCTCTGCCTTTTGGTTATTGGGCCGGAAAACTCAAGGGTATTGACTTAACGAAAGAGGGTAGTGGCAGCACCGGAACCACCAACGTTTTACGACTTGTTGGAAAAAAAGAAGCCTTTTTTGTATTACTTGGTGACTTTCTCAAAGGTGTTCTTGCACCGATTGTAAGCAAGCTGGTTGTTGCTTCTCTTCTAGTCACCTCGGCAGAGAATCCATCGTGGATGTTGCCTTTGGTTGGGGTTCTTGCTTCTTTTGCGGCATTGTTGGGCCACGTCAAATCTTGCTGGATTGGCTTTAAAGGCGGAAAAGCAGTGGCAACCGGAGTCGGGACAATGTTTGGTTTGGACTGGAGAGTGGGTTTGGTAACGGCCATCATTTGGGGAAGTACTGTTGTTCTTAGTAAGTATTCATCTTTAGGAGCTCTCGTAGCGGTTCCGCTCAGTCCATTAACTATGTACTTTTTCCAAAGTGATTACTTTAAACTCTTGCCGAACTCGCCCTTAATTACACAGACCTTGATTTATACAGCTTATTGTTTAGTTGGTGCGATTTACATAGTCTACAAGCACAGAGCCAATATTAAACGCTTAATCGAAGGCACAGAGCCAAAAGTTGGGAAGAAGTAGCAGAGGGTCAGGAGTGAATTTTCTTTCATTATTTGTGCTCAAGAATAATTCAAGGTATGAATAAAAAACTAAGATAGTAAGTCGTGAGAAAGGCAATGTTAATACTGTAATATTGTCTTTACTTTAACCCAAAATAGTTGAGCTAGTTTTGCTTCAATCAATTTTTAACTAACTTCTTTGTTTCTTTTCTAAAGGCATTAAGAATGGTTTTAGTTCCTAATTTATTGCTCTTTTCATTCTAGTTAAGTATTTTCGAGTTAAGGAACAAAATAGCGCTTAAATTAAGAAGATAAAAGTTTAATAATGAGCTGAATCTTTCTCTGAGAGATTAAAACGCGGTGAGTATTGACTTTAGCCTTCACATGAGAGAAATAGCCGTCGCATGAATTTGTGGTTTTTTCGATATTTAAGTTGGGAAATTTTTCAAAGGTAAAAAGATAAGTAATACATTAGAGCTTGCCTCTCGCTTTACGTTATGAAAAAGTTAGGCCGATGTTAGGGATTTTTAATGATTTTATTTTGAATCTTTGAGCCAATTTTTTGCTTCTTCCATTGTTTCGAATGTTTTTATTTTGAAAGTATTGTCTCTGCGTTTTTTTGTCATCAAGGTGTATGTTCTTATGGAAAGTCTGCCAAATATGTTTTCAGGAAGAACGAAAGCTATTTTTTTTCCTCCGACCTTGTAGGCTTGATCATTAGCGTTTTTGTCTAACCATAAAACATCTTTTGGGTTTGCTCCTTTTACTTTCCTTGTGTCATTTAACCATCCTAAAGAAGGTAATTCCTTAATTTTGTTTACATAGAATTCTATACCGACTTGAAAAGATTCAGTAAAATCAATACTTTCCAAGTAATTGCATTTAGAAGTCCAGATAACAGCCGGTAGTTGTTTATCAAACTCGACTCGACTCTGGCTTTTTCTGTTTCATAAATAATCATTAAACAACCTTAAGTCAAGTCTTTTGG
>JANRMG010000117.1:0-5041 GCA_033761855.1 Candidatus Caenarcanales bacterium | reverse complement strand
CTTGTTGATGTGATTAGCTACTTTGCAAGACAACTTTATGAACCAAATAAATATATAAGAAAGAAAGGAGCCAAAAATTTTTATGAGAGACTAGATTCTGTTTTAGTCAAAAAGGCCTGTCCAAAACATCTTTTGGGGATTGTTGAAATATGAGCATAAAAAAAGGGATTCTAACGAACCCCGGGTGGAACCTACATCCAAGTCAGCTTGGGTTCAGATCCATAATATAAATATACCTCAAGATTAATAAAATATCTCTTTCAATTCAAACAAGGAATTTTCCTAATGCCCAATCTCCCCAATACCCAAGAGAAATCCGCTTACGTTCACAATATGTTTGGCTCAATTGCTGCCAAATACGATTTTATGAATGATTTCATGACTTTAGGTATGCACAGGCTTTGGAAGAAAAAAGTTTGCAAAATCTTGGATATTCAAGCTGGACACAGGATTTTGGATCTATGCTGCGGGACAGGGGATTTAACGGTTATGCTTGCCAAAAATCTTTCCAAAGAATCCCAAAACGGCTCCTCGCCTGGAGAAGTAATTGGTTTGGATTTTTCTGACGAGATGCTTTCTTATGCCAAAGAAAGAAAAACCACCCCTGGAAATCAATTGAGCTTCATTCAGGGAGACGCTCTGAATCTGCCTTTTAATGATGAAGTTTTTGACCGGTGCACGGTTAGTTTTGGTCTAAGAAATGTTTCGGATTATTTGAGATGTTTGAAAGAAGTCTTTAGAGTAAGCAAACCAGAGGCCAAATTTGTAATTTTGGACTTAAGCCATCCGTCTGGCTTTTGGGATTATGCAACACACCCCTATCGTTTTTTCTTACTTCCCTTTTTCGGTAGACTGCTCGCTGGAAACTCCTCAGCTTATGATTATTTACCAAACTCAATTAAAAACTACCCCGACCAAGAGGGGCTAAAAAAGCTAATGCAAGAGGCTGGGTTCAAAAACGTAAGTTATAAAAACCTTTTTGGAGGACTTCTGGCGATTCACGTCGGTAATAAATAAAAATAAAAGCTCAAAACAGGGATTTACCGATTAAACTTATTCTTAATAAATTTAAAAATTACTTTTAATTTAACTGTTCCAAAATTAATAAGTGAGTGGGTGTTTCAGCATAGGTAGCTAAAGTTGAAACAAATTAACGGCAAAAAGGGTGAAAAAACATGAGTGATCCAAATTTATATGTTCAAAGGCAAGCTGGCGGACCAAATCATCTAAATAGTCCAGATTCACGACGAACCGATAGACTTCAAAACGCTACAGACTTTGCCTTGGAACAGCTTATGGGAAGGGGAAATCAAACCCAAGGAATTTACCATTCACCCGTTCAAACGGCAAGATCACCCGTGGGACCTGGAATTGGAGAAATACTAAACGTATATGCTTGATAGCTATCGCTATGAGCTAATCCCACTTTGCAACGCCGATTTACAAAAATTTGTTTTAAGTATTTTTACCGACCAACAGATAGAACAATTAAAAACCGAAATAAACAAAATAAAACCCTATTGGCATCTCACCAGTACCGAAGAGAAGCTGAGCTTCTTCGATAAAGCCTATTTAATTTTATTTAGTAAACTTTATCCTCAACCCAAATGTTCAATCTATGCTTCTCAAGAGGCAAGTAACAAAACAAAAAAACTCCACGAAGCCAGCTTTACGGCTGTTTGGTACTCCTACAAATGGGAAATAAAATTTAACGACCAAACATTTTTTAAATCAAATTTCGAAGAAGCATTTGGTGACTGGCTAAATGAATCATTTCATGGTTTGTTGGATTATTTGTCTTTGATAGTTTTTCCCAGTATTACAATCAAATATACAAGCCCTCCCTATCAGGTTATTCAGAGTGCAAGGCTGATTGATTTAAATTACGAAGATAATTTAATTGCTTGGAAACTATCTCGCAAGAACTTGCTTGCCAGAATAGATTGGGCCTACTTTTCGGTGGACAGTTATTACTTAAACATGGAAACTATGGTCGATTCTCTGGCTGAAATTACTTTTTTAAGAATTTACCCTTCCCAGCGATATAGACGAGGTTATGAAAGGCCCATGAACTATATACAAAAGAGGTACAAAGGTGAATGCCCTATGAAAGCAGCCATTCACACCTCTCCGTCTTATGAAACCAAATCATTGCAACTATCAACTGATAAGAAGCTTTCCAAAATTGACAACAGCTATCAGGAAGCAGCTTTTCAAGAAAGCGTTAAAACTTATATAGTCAAACTTAATCTTCAATGTTTTAGAGACACTGAAAATTACATCTTACCTTCACAAAATAGCTAGATGAAAAAGCATTTTTAAAGAGAAAAAACAATTAAGGAATAAGAATTAAATTCACTTTAGATATTTTAAATAAATGCTTCTTTAAACATGTTAGATTTGATCTGGGTTTTTTCAAACACAGCTTCTAGAATTCATATGATAAAAATAGCCATTATTATTTGCCAGCTTCTTCTGGCAATAAACACTATTTCGGTTCTTGCTGAGGAGAAATTATTAATTAGCAAAAACCAAAGATTCGAAAAATATGTTGAGCCAGGAAATGAGTGTTGTCCAGATCCAACTAGCTGTGTTTGCTTACCAGGAACTGTAACTTATCTAAATAACAATGAGGCCCTCTTTAGACAGATTCAAATAACAAGTTCAAAGTCTTTGAAAAGAATCCATATACCAGATCCATCAAAATCCTCTCTGAAAAAAATTGATTTTGTTAATGCTTTCCATAAATTAGATAACTTTTTGAAGGGTAAAACTCAATTATCATTGGGTGAATTAATTGATTGGAGCATTGTTTTCAACGAGGGAATGACAGTTGATTCTATTTATGCAGGGAGAATCGACGGCATTGTAAGTAAAGATTTCGACCAAACACAAGCAATTTACACTCTGGATGGCCAACAAGAGGGTTTCTCTTCCGGAATATTAATAAAAGTTCTTGCCAAAAGAAACGGAAACTTTATTCAAATGGTTCAAGCTTCCAACTCAGCGAATACAATCTTTCTAAGTTGCAACCATGTTAATAAATGCCTGATTAAAAAACTTAAAACAAACAAAGATTTTCAAAAGGCTGCTCAGAAAGAAGCACAAGAGTTAATCGACTATTTTGACATGTACTCAAAACCTGAGTGGTTTTCTAACTTAAATTAATGAAAGCTCTTAATTTAAATCTTTTCCAAAATTTTTCTTTCGGTTGTAAGGTCTCTTTCAATCGCCTTTTGGTCGGAGAATTTCTCACCGTAGCGGGCTTTTAGTTTTTCTATATTGTTGTGCATAACTTCGGCGAAGTCCACTTCAAGAACGTCAGCCATAATCGCTAAATACCAAAACAAATCACCCATCTCTTCCTTGAGGTTGGTTTTGTCAAGAGGCTTTCCATAATATAAATGTTTCTTCACTGCATCGAGCGCTTCTCCGGCCTCGGTTGCCAAACCAATAGTTGAATGCAAAAGACGAATATTTTCTTCAGTAAAACGAGCTTGTATTTTATCAAAATCGCGGGACTCGGTTTTAATGGCGTTTTTGATGTATTCGCTAGTGATCGTTGGTTTTGCGGACAATTGCTCAGTTGATTGATTTTGCATTAAAAGGGTTTGGAATTCGACAGTAATTGAATTTTAACTCTTAAAGAATTTATTTATATTTTTTCAAACTGCAACCGTTTTTTATTTCTATAACTATCCGCTCCAGAACTGAGTGGCTTAATTATGATTAGTATTCCTGATTTTTAACCTGATGAATTAATCAAAGGCTCTAGACCGTTTTAAAAGAGAAAGAAAGGTCTAGAATATAGTAATGGTCAATAAGTTGAGTGATTATCAAGTTAAAAAAATAATTTCGTTTTTTTGCGAGGATGTTGATGCCACAAAAACAAGTAAATTAATTGGGTTAAATCGAAAAACAATTAATCGATATTTTAATATTTTTAGAGAAGCAATACTTTTTTACGGCTCCCAGAAAGAATCTATAGATGTTGGAGAATATGAAGTCGATGAAAGTTATTTTGGGGCTAAAAGAGTTAGAGGAAAAAGAGGAAGAGGTGCTGCTGGTAAGACTCCTGTATTTGGTCTTTTAAAGAGAGGAGATAAAGTTTATGTTGAAATAGTACCTAATTGTTCAAAAGAATCACTGTTACCAATTATTCAGGGACGGGTTTTGGAAGGTTCAACTATTCATTCAGACGGATGGAAAGGATATGACGGGTTAATTCTTAATGGTTATGATCATTATCGTGTATTTCACTCACATGACGAATTCGTCAGAGGGAAAAGTCACGTTAATGGAATTGAAGGTTTCTGGAGCTTTGCTAAAAGGCGCCTTGCCAAGTTCAATGGATTGACTGATGAAAAGTTCCTTCTCCACTTAAAAGAGTCTGAATTCCGTTTTAACCATAGACATCGCCCTCTTAATCAGTTAGTCTTTAATTTATATAAAGTTTATTTTCTCAAAATGGTCTAGAGCCTAATCAAAATATTCAGTCACCTCAAAGTAATGTGTCTCTCGAATAAATTTTGCAATTTTCTTAACATGCTTTGCACTCCATGTTAACGTTTTTAAGATTTTTACTCACCCTTCAAAGAAGATGGGTAAATTTTTCATTTTTTTACTCATGTTGCTGCTTTCCCTTCAGTAAAAACCCTAAACAAAGGTTGGTTAATGTAGTAATTATGGGAACCAATTTTGTGTTTAATCAGGAAACCACCTTCAAAAAGCTCATCCAAGTATTTAGAAGCCGTTTTTCTTGTAATTCTTAAATCTTCTTCTAAAAATTCAATCTTTGTATAGGGGTGCGAGAAGAGGTTATTCAAAAGGTCTTGAGAATAAAATTTATACTCATTTCTAATTTTGTGTTTATACTCTTGCATCAATTCACGGATTTGCTGAATTATCAAAATGGTTTCTCTGGAAGTCTCTTGAATACCCATCAAGATATACAAAACCCATTCTTCAAGTTCATCATTATCTCGAATACTTTGAAGCAATTTGCAATACTTATCTTGACTTGACTAATTTTTATATGTAT
>JANRMG010000116.1:0-2209 GCA_033761855.1 Candidatus Caenarcanales bacterium | reverse complement strand
GGGTACAAAATTGCGTCGCAAAATCTCGATTGTTGAAGATTAACACAAATGTTTAGCTTTTTCTTCCTTAATAAATTGAGTAAACAAAGCTTGAAAAGCTAAGTTAGAATGATATTTAATAATATATTTTTTTAAGATTTTAAAATCATGGCTGGACATAGTAAATGGGCAAATATCAAACATCGCAAGCAAGTGATGGATGGCAAGAAAGCAGCAGCCAATGCCAATTTGTCAAAAGAAATATCGGTCGCAGCTCGTCTCGGAGGCTCGGATCCAGCTTTTAATTTTAGACTAAGAAACGCCATAGACAGAGCCAAGATTATTGGAGTACCAAATGACAATATCCAAAGAGCAATAGACAAAAGTAAAGGAGCTCACGCAGACGGATTTGAAGAGATTATATATGAAGCTTATGGACCAGGTGGAACGGCAATCATCATCGAGGCAGGCACCAACAACCGCAACCGAACCGCTGCTGAAATAAGATTAATTTTAGGCAAATACGAAGGTAAGCTTGGGGAGTCAGGTTGCGTAAGCTGGGGATTCAATCTTAGGGGTGTAATTTATTGCCCAAAAGATGAAAAAATTACCGAAGATTTCATGCTAAATCTAATAATTAATCTAAGTACCAGCTCTGAAAATATTAATTTAATCAATGATAGCGAGCACTGGATTCTTACAGTACCGATTGAAAGCTACGAAGCAGTAGTTAAAGAAATCCAAAACAAAATTGATTGCACTTGCGAAATCTCTTACATAGCAACTAACGAAGTTTTTCTTAAAAACCCAGATACAATTGAAAAATTCGAGAAACTGATTGAAAGCCTTGAAGACAATGAAGATGTTCAAAAAGTCTTTCATAATGCCTCGGTTGAATAGTTAAATGGAATAATTTATGAAAGCAATTTGTTAATTTATGTAAAGTAAGTTTTGCGAATTTATTCTTTAACTATTAACAAGTTAAAAATTAATTTTTTTGCCAAAAATTTATAAAAATCACTTTAACGAAATTTGGCTTTCTCTTTATAATAATTTTAGTTATTAGCTCTATTCACTGAAACCATAGAAATTCCTTTGTTTAATTCTGATGAGGTTTAATTGTGTCAGACTTACCCAACATTGAAGACAATAAATCATATTTGCAAACCGTCGAAAAGTCAAACCAAGAATTAACTCTAAATGAGCTCAGAAAGCTTATACCCAAAGAAATGCTTAATCCGCCAAGTGTTAAAAACTTTGTTGGATTTTTAATCAAATTCTTTTTATTTGCTCTAAGTTTTTATTTTGCTTGCGCTGCCAATTCTGTTCTTGCAACGTCTCTTTGGACACTAGCTAACGGAGTTTTTCTTTTTAGTTTAGGTACAGTAGGCCACGATTGCGGCCACGGTGGATACATTAGACCAAGGTGGCTGAATGAACTAATTGGACAAATTTGCATGACACTTCACGGGATGGCTTACAATGGCTGGAAGCATTCTCACAACACTCACCATGCCAATACAAACAAGGGTGAGCACGACCCAGACAGGCTTTACCTCTTTGAGGATGAATATTATGCAATGCCTCCCGTTGCAAGATTCTTTTGGAGGCTTTTCCATACTAAATGCTTTTGGTTAAGTGCTGTGGGTCATTATTTTAGATCAATGTTGCCATGGCCTTTTATTATTGAAAGCAAGACCGACAGAGAAGAGGACATTAAAGCTTGCAAAAGAGATATTCTTATTCTTGCAGCTGTTTGGATCGTTCTTCACACCGGAATGCTTTTAGCAGGTTTCGGATTTAAATCTATTTTTGTTCACTTTGCAGCTTTGATTGTCGGCTTTGCTTGCCTCTCCGTTTATGTTCGAACTGAACACTTTTTGCTTAAAGTAAACTATGAAGTTGACGATAAACCCTGGCTTACAAGCAGAACCATAGTTCAGCACCCTCTTTTAGACTTCTTATCGACCAATCTTAATTACCACGTTGAACACCATGTTTTACAAACGGTTCCTCATGCAAATTTACCTTTAATAAGACCAGCCATTAAAAAAGCTATCCTCAAAGCTAATCAGGGCTATCCAGAAGATGATTTATGGAATTTTCTAAAAATTGCTTTCAATCAGCCTTTCCATGTTTTAGAAAGAAACACTTTTGAAGAAATTCCAGCAAGTTGATTTTTGAGCAGTAGAATTTTTTTGAATGTCTTTGTTAAAAGACTAGCCTTCAA
>JANRMG010000115.1:0-4202 GCA_033761855.1 Candidatus Caenarcanales bacterium | reverse complement strand
ATTATTGATGATATATATCCCGTCCATTCAGCAGTTATAAGTGGTGAAGATGCTCAGGAAATTGGACTAAAAATAAACCTGTTAAATCAAAATGATGAATTATGGAAAAAGATTTGGTTACTTTTTTGCATGTATGATTATGATTCAAAGCTTGAAGGGATTTCGAAATTCTTTGAAGGTAGCAGAGTAAGTCATGCAATCGTTATAAAGGAAAACAATTAAAATTAAATGAGTCCTATTGAACCGTCCAGTTTTATGTCTCAAAAAGCTCAAGGTGACGCGACGGAAAGTTTGAACCCACAATCTTTTGAAAAAGAAAAAACTCCAAAGCCTCGCATAGTTAACGCAGAAAATATAGAAACAAACCACAACAGCGAAAGCGCAGCTGAGCTCTCTTTAAGGCCAAACAACCTCAACGAATACATTGGGCAGGAGCGCTTAAAGCAAATTCTTAAAATCGGAATCGAAGCCGCCATCAAAAGAGGCGACCGCTCCAGTGTTGGACATATTTTACTTTATGGTGCACCTGGACTCGGTAAAACCTCTTGCGCATTTTTGCTCGCCAAAATGATTGGCTCGCAAGCGCATATTTTTTCGGCTCCGTCTTTGGATAAGCCTAAAGATATTGTCGGTGTTTTAATGTCTCTTCAAGAAGGGGACGTATTGTTCATAGACGAAATCCATCGCCTCAACAAGGTGACCGAAGAGCTCCTCTATCCTGCGATGGAAGATTATGTGCTAGATCTTTCCACCGGTAAAGGCGTTTCAGCCAGAGTTACCAGATTACCGCTGCCAAAATTTGTTTTAGTTGGGGCAACAACTAAACTAGGCAATATCTCTTCGCCCATGAGGGACCGCTTTACCCACGTTCATCGTATGGAGTTCTATTCCGAAGAAGAACTTACCACCATTTCTCTAAGAACAGCAAAACTTTTAAACTTCGAACTGTCACCCAAAGGCGCCTCAATCATCGCTCTGAGAGCCAGAGGGACGCCAAGGATTGCCAACCGTTTGTGTCGTTTAGTTCGCGATTTCATCGCTCACAAAGACAAAGAGTTAGCTGATGAAATGCTAGTTGAGGAAGCTTTAGACTTGTTCCGCATTGATGCAAACGGGCTAGACCAAACCGACAGACAAATGCTAAAAATTATAATTGAAAACTACAACGGTGGCCCAGTAGGACTTGACACCTTGGCCGTCACTCTGGGAGAGGACAACAAGACCTTGGAGGATTACTATGAACCCTTTTTGATTCAGTGTGGTTTTTTGGAACGTACGCCCAAAGGGCGTAAAGCGTCGGCTAAAGCTTATAAAATGTTGGGTTTTGAATATCCCGGAGATTTGGTTGATAGCAATCAAACTCTACTTTTGTAACCTCACCCCAACCCTCTCCTAAAGGAGAGGGAGAAACCGAGTTAAGGGACAAAATGACACCTGAATTAAGAAGATAAAATCTTAATAATCATTTGAATCTTTCTCCTAGTGCTGATTCCTCGATGAATGTTGGCTTTGGCCTTTAGATGGGAGAAATAACCATCACAAGAATTTGTTGTCTTTTCGATTTTGAGATGTGGAAATTTTTCAAAGGTAAAAATGTTTTGATTGACCTAAAAGAGGATCTGAGCCTTGTGTGTGCAAATTTCCCTGACTCATTCTTCTCTTGCAAAAACTTTTCATACTTCTTTTTGAGCTCTGTGAAATTATTAGTAAAATTCTCTTCAGATGAGCTTTAAGCTCTAATATTAGTTTCTTCAACTCTATTCCACATTCCGTCTTTGGCTTCTTAGTCGTATATTTCAATATATTCTTGACTAAATGAAATTGGCAAAGCTGGATTGGGAGGGATGGAAACAAATTTCCCAGAAGTTGAATCATTCCTTTTCGTCCATCAATTGTGAAGCTAAGGACTCTGTATTTCTGACTAATCTTTCTGAGAGCTTCTTCGTAATAAATTATTTTCTCTGAATCTTTGAAGTCATAGTGAATATTTATTTTGTTGCTCCTGAAGAGGAATAAGCAAAATTCTCTTTTGAAATGACTTGCATCAAAAACTAAGTTGACTTCTTCCAAACATTCCAAATCGCCTCTTGATTAAGTGAGATCTAGACTGTCAAAATGTTTTCTAATTGCTTTGGGATCTCTCCTGTATTTTGCTTTCAGCTCTGAATAAGTGAATTTGTGAATTGTGTAATCTTCATGGGCCTTTAGCACCCAATTAATCGGCTTATTTGAAAACCATGTTCTGCACTTCTTGCATTGGAAACTGGCTGTATTCTTTCGGATCCCTTTTTAATTATTTTCGTTGATTTGCATTTTGGGCATTTTTTCTTGACATTTTTTATGTACTTTTCGCTTAGTACATTCATTTTCTCTCAAATTCTTTTCTCAATCTTTAATTTCAAAGATTACTTGGTGCCATTTTGTCCCTTAACCCGAAATATTTTGAAGCTACTTTAAGCTATGTTTCTACTTCTTTCAATCTTGTGCTTAGACTCTTTGGCTCTTTTGCCAATCTTTCTCTCTAGTTTAATCCGTACCATTAGTTACTAGCGCTTTATTATTTAAAGCCTCAGCTCCTAAATTTTCATATGAATCAGAATCACAGTTAACAACTTCTGACATCAACGATGATTGCAACAAAAGTGTAAAAACAAATATGCAAATTATTAATTTATCAAACTTCATTTTTCAATTTTTATCAAACTTCTTCCCCTCAATAATCAAATCAATAAACTCTCTCACTGCTCCTTTACCACCTGCAAATCTAGAAACAAAATCAACCTCTGGAATTAAAGTTTTGCAAGCATCAATTGGTGCACCCGAAAGACCAACCCTCTTCAACAAAGACAAGTCAGGCTCATCATCTCCCATAAAAGCCATGTTTGCAAGCAACAATTTTTCTCTTTCTAAAATCACGTCAGCCGCTTCGGTCTTGCTTTTTACTCTATGAAAAACCCTTTCGCGGGGAATCTTTAAATCTTCCATTCTTTGGAAAATTGCTTGATTGGCCTCTCGCGCAGTAATCAAATAAATTTTAATTCCATGAATCTCTGCTTTCCGAAGGCCATGTCCGTCTTTTACGTTAAATACTTTAAGTTCTTCCCCATTTGGTCCCATAAAAATAGAGCCTTCGGTGAGCGTACCATCAATATCCAGGGCAATAATTTTAATATGCTTGGCTTTCTCCGAGAGCTCCGCTGGAATATTTTCTGCCACTATTTTTTTAGACCTTCTTTTACAGACTCTAAATTCAAGTGTTTAACATCGGAGATTTTCTTTTTGTTAGTAGTCGTAACTACACGACTAATCTCGTTAACCGGCGCTCTAAGAACATCCTTGTCGTACTCTTCCACGTTTCGATTAGCAGGAATAGTCGAAAGACCAATTCCCTCGGCACGATGGTTGGAACCCCCAGGTGGTACTATCGGGAAAACATTTGCCTCGGGATGAATCTCTAAATCAAGGATTATAGGTTGATTCAGTTGAATTGCATTTTTTATTATCTCCCTCAAGTTTTTTGGAGAGGCCACTCTTAATCCTTTGATGCCATAAGCCTCAGCCAGCTTGGCGTAATCAGGGGTGCCGCTTCGCAAATCTGAGAAACTATAATTACGGTTATAAAAGAGTTCCTGCCATTGGCGAACCATTCCAAGGTTTCCATTATTTAAAATAATTGTCACAACCGGAATCTGATGGGCAACCATAGTTCCAATCTCTTGCTGGCACATTTGGAAGCTGCCATCGCCAGAGATACAAACCACCGGATTCTTCATTCCCAAATCCTGAACAGCAGCCTTAGCTCCAATTGCAGCTGGCAAGCCAAAACCCATTGTTCCTAAACCACCCGAAGTAATCCATTTGCGAGGACTTTTTATTTTTAAATATTGCGCGGCCCACATTTGGTGCTGGCCAACGTCTGTTGTGTAAATTGCTTCTTCTCCAAGTTCTTGCATTGTCTCGTTGAGAAGCCTAAAGACAAGACTTGGTGTTAAAAACTCTTCTGATTCCTGCTCATCAAGAGGGTACTCCTGCTCCCAACTTTTCACTTTTTCTAGCCACTCTTTGGTATCACCCTTACGCTTATTTAAAGTCTTGAGTAGTTCTTGCAAAACCTTCTTTGCATCACCCAATAAAGAGACATCCACTCCCGGAATAATTTTGCGGTTTTTGCCTACTTCGGCCGGATCAATATCTAAATGAAT